>JAFYOA010000038.1 GCA_017547865.1 Clostridia bacterium | reverse complement strand
TCCACAATGGCATCGCAATCCACTTCCTTTGCCTTCAAGCCAGCCTTGACGGCATCGGGATTTTCTTTGATTCGTTTGATGTCTAACATGATTACCTCTCCTTATATGGTGAAAAACATTAAGCGTCGATAAAGGGTGCGGGCTCTTCGGGGATTACCAAAGCGCATATAATGTAGGCCAGAACACCGGGGCCAAACAGAGCCAGCAGTACAGCGCACAGCCGTACGATGGTTACATCCATATTAAAATACTGGGCAAGGCCTGTGCATACGCCGCACAGCTGTTTGCCTTGCATTACTCGGTACAGTTTCTTTTCCATTTTGCTCTCCTTATTTCTGCAGCTTCATCAGTGCATCCAGCAGGTTTTGCAGATCTTCCTGACCATAGAATTCCAATTCAAACTTGCCTTTTCTTTTTCCGTTTACGATTTTAACGCCGCGACCCAGGTGCTTGCTCAGACTCTTTTCGCACTCGGCCACATAGTTGACCGCAAGTGTGGGCTGCTTGGGTAGCTCCGGTTCTTTGCTCATGTTCTTGCAAAGCATCTCTGCCTGCCGAACAGATAGCCCCAGGGCGGCAATTTTTTGGGCAGCTTCCTGCTGCTTCTTTTCTTCTTTGATGGTTAGAACCGCACGGGCGTGGCCGGCTGAGATCTTGCCGATTCGCACCATATCCAGCACTTCTGCAGGAAGATTGATCAGGCGAAGTGCATTGGCCACAGTGGGGCGTGATTTGCCAACCCGCTGGGCGGTTTCTTCCTGGGTCATGCCGTATTCTTCCATCAGTGTCTGGTAACCCAGCGCTTCTTCCACGGGGTTCAGATCCTGGCGCTGTAGGTTTTCGATCAGTGCCAGCTCCATGGTTTTGCGGTCGTCTGCTTCCATGATCACTGCGGGCACTTCCCACAGCCCCGCCAGGCGGGCGGCACGCCAACGGCGTTCGCCGGCGATGATTTGGTAGTAGCCGTTCTGAGTTTCGCGAACAGTCAGCGGCTGTACGATACCGTGTTCTTTGATGGAGTCAGCCAGATTTTGCAGCTCCTCTTCGTCGAAGTCTCTGCGTGGCTGGGTGGGGTTCGGTTCAACTTTGTGGATCGGCAGGAGCCTGTAGGGGCTTTTCTCTACGGATTCTTCCTGGACATCGCCAAGAAGTGCGCCCAGGCCGCGGCCGAGACCTTTTTGTACTGCCAACGGTTTCACTCCTTCTCCAATTTCTTTTTGATTTCCTGTGCCATTTCTTTGTAAGGCACAGCGCCGCGACTGGAACGGTCGTAAGCGGTTACCGGCAGGCCGTGGCTTGGAGCCTCGGCCAGGCGAATGTTACGGGGGATCACTGTGGCAAATACTTTTCCGGGGAAATGTTTCCGCACTTCTTGCGCCACCTGGGTGGAGAAATTGGTGCGGCCGTCAAACATCGTCAGCGCCACGCCGAAAATTTCCAGACGGGGATTGATGCGTTTCTTCACCATCCGCAGAGTTGCCATCAGATCGCTAAGGCCTTCAAGAGCGAAATATTCGCATTGCACGGGCACCAGGATACTGTCAGCGGCGGCAAGGGCGTTGATGGTCAGCATTTCCAAAGAAGGTGGGCAGTCGATCAGGATTGCATCGTATTGATTCCGCAGGGGTTCCAACGCATCCCGCAGGCGGTAGTTGGGGGAATCCATTGTAAGCAATTCCACTGCTGCGCCGGCCAGATTTGCGGAGGACGGCAGCACATCGCCGTAGTTCGTGCGTATGACGGTTGTTTCCGGCATGGCGTTTCCCAGAATCATTTCGTATACGGAACTGTGGGCTTTGCGCTTTTCCACACCCATTCCGGAGGTGGCATTGGCTTGCGGATCAAAATCGCAGAGCAACACGCGCTTTCCTAGTTCGGTCAGTGCGGCTGTTAAATTGACTGTGGTGGTGGTTTTGCCTACACCACCTTTTTGGTTGACCACAGCTATGATCTTTCCCATGTAATTGTTCCTCCATGCATTGTTTCACGTGAAACAAAGAAATGTTGAATGTTTCACGTGAAACATTCAGTTGTCGACGGTGGGGTCTTTTGTCATGTAGTTCTGCCCGATGGTTACATGTATCTCTTCTTCCTGCATGAATTTGCACAAGAAGGTAATAGATAAAGCGAGCAGCAAAACGGTGCACACCAGGGTAACACAAAGTAGTTTTATGGTTTTTCGCTGTTGAACGATCAGTTCCTCAGTAGGAAGTATCTTTTTCCGGGGCGCGGCCTTTTTGGCGGGTGTGGGCTTGCGCTGGGGCAACTGTAGCTTGGCATCGGACGGGACTTTGTATTTTTTCATCACGTCCAAACATTTGGCGCAGAAAACAGAATTCTCGTGATACTCTCTGCCGCACTTAATGCAATTCATGCGCATTTCCCTCCCTGTACATTATCCACCTATTATATATGGTTAACCTATTGTACAACAAAAAATACAGTTCGTAAAGAGGTCACAGGCTCTTTTCTAAATAAAAATGCAGTGATTGAAATTTACAAACAGTTAACAGATTGCTATTGACAATCACGCGACCGTATGATAATATCAAATTACCACAAACAAGGAGGTGGAGAACATGGATTGGAACATTCCCGGAACGGTACTGCACATCCGCCGGGAGGGAGCTGACAACGTAGAGGAGAAGTTTTCTGCCATGTTCCTGGCGGGGGGCATCGTGCTCAGCCAAGTGGCAAGCATCACCGGTTTGGAGACCCACGCGGTGCAGAACTGGGTGAAGCGGGGTTTTTTACCGCCGCCGGAACACAAGCGCTATTCTCTGCGCCAACTTTGTCGCATCATCAATATTAATATGTTGCGCATGTCGCTGCCCATGGAGAAAATTTGCGGTCTGCTTAGCTATGTGAACGGACGGCTGGATGATATCAGCGATGATATTATTGACGACGCCAAGTTGTTTTTCCTGTTTGTGCGCTTGGCCGCCCGTGCCAGGCAGCTGGATGAGCCCGGCACCTGGCAGCAAGCCATGGACGAAGCTTTGGCCGATTACCACGAGCCAGTGCCCGGTGCCCGCGATCGGATAGAAAAGGCGCTGCGGGTGATGATGACGGCTTGGGTAGCTGCCCGTATGCGGCAGGAGGCGGAAAAGCAGCTGCAGCAGTTGGAAGCAGAAACACAACAATGTGATTAAAGGAGTAATAGAACCATGAGTGTTTACAGATGGAAACCCACCGACGGAAGCGGCGGCTGGGATTGGAACAAGTTAGTTAAAAATAAAACAAGCATTTTGGTGGGCGTGGTTGCAGCGATTTTGCTGATCGGTGCGCTGACCTGCTTCTACACCGTGGATGA
>JAFYOA010000037.1 GCA_017547865.1 Clostridia bacterium | reverse complement strand
GCATCTTCAGCTGCGGTATGCGTTCAGGCCCTTGGCCCGGAACAATTCTACCGTGCGATCGATCTCTTCGTCTGTGGGAACCCGGCTTTCAAAACCGGGATTTTCCAGTCCCAGAGCAACGTATTTGCCTTCTCCCAGGCGGTGGAAGGGCATGATCTCTATTTTTTCTGTGCGGATTTCCCGGAGAAGCTCGGCAATGGCTTCCATTTCGCCGTCGTTGCAGCCGGGAATGTACGGTACGCGGATCCAGATCGGCTTGCCCAACTCACTGAGCTTTCGCAGGTTTTCCAAAATCAGCGTATTGTCTACGCCGGTCAGCAGCTTGTGGGTCTCGCCGTCCGCGGCTTTCACATCGTACAGGAACAGATCGGCATAGGGGAGGATCTGCTCAAACTTTTCCCAGGGCTGGTGCCCGGCGGTATCGATGGCAGTGTGAATGCCGTATGCTTTCATTTCCTGCAGTATTTCGCAGAGAAAATCGATCTGTTGCATGCATTCCCCGCCGGAAAAGGTGACCCCGCCGCCGCTGCCTTTGTAGTACTCTGTGTCGCTCAGGCAGGCGTTTACTACTTTTTTGGCAGTTACCCATTCACCTACAGGCACAAGAGCTTCCGCAAAGCAGTTTTCCGCGCAGGTCGTGCAGCGGGTGCATTTTGCACGGTCAATCTCGTGCACACCATCCGCAGAAAGAACGTGCGCTCCGACGGGACAGGCATCAAAGCATCCGCCGCAGCCAATGCATTTATCCGGGTAAAATTCCAGCAGCTTTTGGGCCGGAATGGATTCGGGGTTGTGGCACCACTTGCATTTCAGGTTGCACCCCTTGAAAAACACGGTGGTTCTGGCACCGGGCCCGTCGTATATGGAAAATCTTTGGATGTTAAAAATCATTCCCGAAGTCATAAACAGCCTCCTTGGGGATTCTGTGCTCATTATAGCATCGCAGCAGAGGAAAGGCAATGCGATTTTCGTGCTAATATTTTCAATGTGTACACTTTGACCTGCCGATGGCATTTAGGGGGCTCATGGCATCTGGGAGGCAATGGCATTTGTGGGACTCATGGCATTTGTGAGGCTCATGGCATTTAGGGGGCTCATGGCATTCAAGAGGTCAGCGGTTCGATCCCGATTATCTCCACCAAAGATGCCGACTGTTGTTATGAAAGTCGGTGTTTTCTGACGTTTAGGGATTTTTGTTTTGGCAAGTCAAGGGAAAACGCACGCCCAATCTTGAAAATATCAAATCGGATGATATAATGATAATATTCCCAAAGAAAGAAGGAACACAAATGAAAAAGGCAATTTCCCTGCTTCTGGCACTTGTGTTGTGCCTGTCATTGACTGCTTGCGAAAATACCATGAGCGTTGAAGAATAACGATTATGAATCCTGACAATGGAATGCAATTGGTTCAATCCCTCTTAATTTGCAAAACCAACGAAAAGTAAATCGGCGTTATATTCGCGTGCCGTCACAAGACACCGGCAGTTCAGTTTTGTGCATAATTTTGCCCGCTGTGGGTAGGATATGCATGAAAGGAAGTGCGTGGATGATTGAACAGGATACCATTAAGCTGCTGCGGGAATGCGATGCCGGGGTGCGCATGGGCGTGGATTCCATCAACGAGGTGGTGGGGCAGGTGCATTCGCCTTCTTTAAAAAAATACCTGACCGACTGCAAAGCGGAACACCGCAAGCTGGAGCACGAGATCCGCATGGAGCTGGACCGCTTTGGCGATGAGGGCAAGGCGCCCAACCCCATGGTGAAGGGCATGAGCTGGGTGAAAACCAACGTAAAGCTGGCGGTGGATGACTCTGATGAACAGATTGCCGATTTGATGACCGACGGCTGCAACATGGGCGTGAAATCGCTGAACCGCTACCTGAACGAATACAAAGCCGCAGAAGAAAAAGCCAAAGATATTGCCAAGCGGCTGATCAACCTGGAAGAAGAGCTGGCGGTGGATATTCGCGGCTACCTGTAAAAAAGAGAAGTGCCTTTCCCGGGGTGGGGAAGACACTTCTTTTTGTTTTGGTTTAGAACGTAATGGTTTTGGGCTCTTCTGTAAAAGAAGAAATGGTGGCGGTGGCGTTCTGCAGATAATATACCTCGGTGTTGCCGTCGCCGGGCTGGTACATGCGGGCCAGCATGGGGTAGGCGGCCAGCATATGCTCCTGGGCTTCCAGGCGTTCATCCAGAACCGCCTCGGCAGCCACGCGGATCCACTTGCCTTCGAACATAGCGCAGATCTCCACCTTGGGGTTCTGCTTCATTTGGTGGGCAACGGGCTTTACCTTGCCGGTTTGAATATACAGCTTGTCCTCAAAAATATCTACAGTGCCAAAGGGGCGCACGCGGGGCTGGTCGCCCTCTACGGTGGCAAGGTAATAGGTACCGGCGTTCTTCAAAAATTCATATACTTCTTTCATAAAAAACAACTCCTTGCATAGGTTTGTACTTTTATTGTACACGCAAAGCGGGGGAAAGGCAATATATTTTGCAAAAGAAAAGCCCCTCCGGCGGGAGGGGCAAGGCTCAGGTCAGCTCGTTTAAGAACCACTCGTAGTAAGCATGGCAGCCTGCTTCCAGGTAAAATGTTACATACTCCACTTCCCAGGTCGTTTCGTTCACGGTTTCATTACTGGAAATAGCCGGATCTATGGGGCGCACCGCTTCATAATCGGGGAGCTTGATTTTGAGGTTATCAATATCTTCCTTGTTCATGCGGGCAGTGATGTTGTACGAAGCGATCTCTTCCGGGCTTAACCCTTTGGAATACATCAGAGAAAGCTGATAGGCAGATGCATGAACATTTCCATCGGTTAATCCACCGTGAAAACCGAGACCGCCGCGGTCGGAGGGAGCATCTTCGCCTTCGTAGAACTGATAGAACTCATTGTAAAGGTCTTGTCTTACTTCTCCCGGTGCCTGAAATACAACGAGGCACAGCAGCGGAGGAATGGTTTTTCCGTTCCATGTGGTTTCGTCGGTAAAAGTCACCCGGATGGTCTGCGGCTTATCTTCCATATAATACTGATCGGTGCCCAAAAGTTCCCGATTCAGCGGCACGTCAAAGTGGTTTTCGTAGTGTTCGTACGTGGGCATGTCTTCTATGGAAACACCATACGTTTCTTCCGCGTCTTTTACGAAAAATTCGTAGCCCATGTAATCCAGGTAGGTGAAAGGTTCTGCCTTTACAAGATCGCTTTCTTCCACGCCCATGGCTTCGCAGAATTCCGGGATTGTCATGCCCCAGTATACGCCCTCAAACGGCGGATTGGCTTTGTCGTCTTTGATGGATGTATACAGATACGCGGGTTTATCCTGCTGATACGCCCACACCAGTGTACAGATGGCAACCACAGCCAGTACGGCGGCGCCAAGGATTTGGATTTTTCGGTTTTTCAATAGCTTTTGCATAGTGTTCTCCTAAACGGGAATGAGGGCGGCGGTAAAACCGCCGCCCTTGGCTGCTGCTTAATAGATGTTGCCGTAGGGGTCACAGGCAATGGTGGGTTTAACATTAGAGATGGTATCATATACCGCGCTTCCTACAAGCACATTGTACACCAAATCGACATACCCATGGTTACCGCTGCGATATGTGCTGCTGTTTACAATGCTAATGGTGTATCCGGGGAACACACCACCATTCAGACGACTTGTGCTTGCAGTTACGCTGGTGCAGGTGGAAGTGGAACCATCATAGCTGAAGCTTGCCATAAGGGAACTTTTGATGACATTGGCACTGATCGGCTTATATTCAACATAGACGACCTTACTTCCCGACGTAGTGGAAGCCCGAGGCTCAATGAGCGGCTTATAGATGGCTTCGTACGCAGTGAAATCATCGTTGATCGGTACAACCTTTGTGCCGGCCAGATAGTACCCTTCCGGCGTATCGTCAATGAAAGCCTGCATGGTATCGGCAGGAATTTCTGCCGTTGGTGCGGTGTCTGCAAACGCGAGCGCAGACAAGGAAAGAACAAGGACGAGCGCGAGGGTGAGGGAT
>JAFYOA010000036.1 GCA_017547865.1 Clostridia bacterium | reverse complement strand
GCTGGTTGAAACGGCTGCACAGGTTATGGCAGCGCAGTTTCTGGGCCTTGAGTTCGGGATCGCGGGGGCAATAGAGTTTTCCGGTCAACAGTTTTTCTTCTTCACGCATGGTAAATTCCTCCCAAAATAAAATTAATGTATCACCAAAATCAAATTTCAAACCATATGCAACAGCAAACGCCGGAAATGCTGCTCTTCCTGCCCATTATAGCACAAAGCGATGCAAATGGAACCACCGGAAACGTTTTTTTCGCACCACAGAAAAACATCTTCGTTTTACACAGAGAAAACCTGCCCTTTTTGTATATTTTTTATTTGTAAGCGTAATAAATATGTGCTATAATAATAAAAATAACTTCTACGGAGCGTGATCGTTATGGGTAAAAATGCAATTGTGGGCCAGAGCGGCGGCCCGACTTCTGTTATTAACGCCAGTCTCGCCGGCGTTTTTCAGGCCTGCCAAAGCCGCGGCGCAGAAAAAGTTTACGGTATGGCCAACGGTATCGCCGGTCTTTTGGAAGGCCGTGTGATCGATCTTTCTGCCACCCTGCGTTCTACTCTTGAAATTGAACTTCTCAAGCGCACTCCCTCTTCTTACCTGGGTTCCTGCCGCTTTAAGCTGCCCGCGCTGGATGCCGACACCGGTGTGTACGAAAAACTGTTCAAGATCCTGAACGATCTGGACATCGGCTATTTCTTCTACATTGGCGGCAACGACAGTATGGACACCATCTGCAAGCTCTCTGACTACGCCAAGACCGTGGGCAGCGACATTAAATTCATGGGCGTTCCCAAGACCATCGACAACGACCTGATGGTGACCGACCACACCCCGGGCTACGGCTCTGCCGCCAAGTACATCGGCGTGGTAATGAAAGAACTGATTCGCGATGCCACCGTGTACGGCACCAAGTACGTGACCGTGGTGGAAATTATGGGCCGCAACGCCGGTTGGCTCACCGCTGCCGCCGCACTCGCCCGTTCTGAAGACTGCGAAGGCGTGGACATGATTTGCCTGCCCGAGTACCCCTTTGGCGTAGAAAACTTTATTGCCAAGGTAGAAAAGATGCAGAAGGAAAAGTCCTCCATCGTCATTGCGGTTTCGGAAGGCGTGAAGCTGGCCGACGGCCGCTATGTGTGCGAACTGGGCGGCGACGCCCGTTTTGTGGACGCTTTTGGCCACAAGAACCTGACCGGTACGGCCCGTTACCTGTGCAACCAGGTGGCTGCCAATCTGGACACCAAGGTGCGTTCCATTGAGCTTTCCACCCTGCAGCGCTGCGCCGGCCACATGACCAGCCGCACCGACATCACCGAAGCTTTCCAGGTGGGTGGTGCTGCTGCCAAGGCTGCCTTTGAAGGCCACACCGGCGAAATGATCGCCCTGAAGCGCCTTTCCAACGACCCCTACCAGTGCACCACCGAACCCCACGACGTGCACGAAGTGGCCAACTTCGAAAAGAAAGTGCCGCTGGAATGGCTGAACGAAAACCACACCGATATGCTGCCCGCGTTCCATGCCTATGCCCGCCCGCTGGTGCAGGCCGAGCTGACCCCCGTTTACATCGACGGTCTGCCGCGGCACATTTACCTGAACAACAAGTAAGCATAAAAAATCGGCTCCTCTCTGAAAAGAGAGGAGCTTTTTTGTATGCAGGGAATCAACTGTTTTCAAGATGCAGTACCTTTACATAGGTGGTTGCATCGAATGCCACAAAGTAGCCGTTGCAGCCGTCCACATTCTCCAAATGGTAATGCCGGGTGGTATACTGGTTATATACCCTCGGCTGCAGGCGGTACGCATAATAGGGTTCCAAATCCGTTGTCCACACGCGGCCGATCCGCAAACCTTTTTCGAGGTAGTCGTTCACTTCTTCTTCCGAAATCACCTTTTTGGGGCTTACACTGGTCCAATCCAGTGCAAGATGATCGTACAAGTCCATCTCACCTTCCGGCAGTCCAATTTCTCCGGTACGCAGGCAGAACGGTTCTCCGTACACCGCGGTGATCGCATTGCGCAGTTCGGCTTCGTCTTTGGCACGCAAAGTAATTATAACCTGGCATAAATACTGCCTGCCATCGTCACCGGGATAAAAAGTAAGCACAATCCATTCTTTTCGGCCGTCTTCATAATAGCCAAAATCAAGGCCGAGAAGCTGCTCGTCTTCCCAGTCAAGCATAGAAAGAGGAACCATCGTAGAAATCTGATCTTCTTCCATCATTTTCTTGGCTAAATTAAATTCTTCTTCCGTGCAGGTGGTGGAAGCGCTGAGAACCTCCCAGACTTCTTCCCGGGTCATATTCCATTCCAGTCCGGGGAGAGGGCATTCGATGAAGCTGTAGGAATCCTCTTTGGCGTTGCAGCCAACCAAAGAAAACAACAAAAGCACCACCAGACACTGCGCGGTAAATTTACATTTTGTTTTCATCGGCTCACCTTCTTTTTCAAATTTCACGGACATCTCCGCAATTTAAGTATAGCAATTTTGATGGCCACAAGCAAGCTCCTGGTAAAAATTCTCTTTTTTTACAAACGGTACATTTTTATTATGTGCAAAATAACAGCCCCGCTCTTTCTGCAAGAACGGGGCTTGATTTTGATATTACAGCACGCCGGCGGCCACTTTTTTGATGGCGTAAATGACCTTCTCCACATCTTCGTCGGTGTATTCCGCAGAGAGGGTGATGGTAATGTTGCGGGGCATATAATAATTCGCCTGGGGGCACATATCTTTTGTGTACACAATGGGCTCGTCAAACTGGTTAAAGGGGAAGCCGTTGCGGTCTACCGTGCGCTGGTAGAAGATTTGAGGCAGCATATACACCGGGCGGCCGCCGTACAGCGGGGCAGCAGCCACGTTTTCCGCGTTCAGTGCTTTGTTGAAAAGTGCGGCCTTCTCCAAATCATCAACAAACATGGTAAGAGCAGCGCCCACATCGCCGGCGGGGTCAATATCGCGCTTAAAGGTAATGCCCTGCACGTCTTTCAGTTCCTGCTTCATGTATTTTTTGATCTGCCCGGAACGGGTGATGATCTTATCCAGTTTTCCCAGCTGGGCCAGTGCCACCGCGCCGGTGAACTCGCTCATGCGGTAGTTCTGCCCGATGAGAACATTTTCGGCAGATTCGGTGAGGAAGCCTTCGATGGAACGGCGCTGGCCGTGGTCGTGGTAGCGCACGGCACGGTCATAATATTCGTCGTTATTGCTCACCACCACGCCGCCTTCGCCGGTGGTAATCAGCTTGTTCATCTGCAGGCTGAAGCAGCCAATATCACCCCAGGTACCCATGGGTCTGCCGTTCAGCGTGGAACCCATGGACTGCGCGCAGTCTTCGATAACGATGAGGCCGTACTTTTTGGCTTCTTCCATAATCTGGTCCATCTGGCAGGGGAAACCATGCAGCGGCACCGTGATGATGGCACGGGTGTATTTATCTACCAGAGAGCCGATCTTGGTGGGATCGAGATTCAGGGTATCGTCCACATCACAAAATACAGGAACAGCACCGGCACAGACCACCGCACCGGCCGTGGCCAAAAAGGTGCAGGCGGGCACAATCACTTTATCGCCGGGGCCAATGCCCGCAGCCTTCAGCGCAACCATCAAAGAAGCCGTGCCGCTGGTAACGGCCAGGGCGTTTTTCACGCCAAAGCGCGCGGCAAATTCATCCTCAAACCGGTTGACCATATTCTGAAGATCGGGGCCATAATAACGGAAGGGAGAGCGACTTTTCAGAACCTTGATCAGATTTTCAGCCTCTTCCAGGCCGTATTCCCGAATACCGGGCCAACCGCGGGAAAAAACTTCTTCAAAAACAGGGGTGCCGCCGTGAATCGCCAATTTTTCCATGGTGCATTCTCCTTTGTATATGTTTTTTTACAGTCTTACAGCTGTTCTGCCAGCGCAAGGGTGGCGTTCATCAGCTGCTGTTCGGTATTGTGGGGCATGGGCAGCGGGTGGCCATACAACAGGCAGTCCACCTCGTACCCGCCGCGGCAGATATCCGATTCCGTGGGCAGGTACTGCTCAAAGCCATTGGTAACAGAAAGGCACAGCACATAAGGCTTGTTGATAAACCGGCGCAGGCGCAGCACCGTTTCTGCAAACATTTCGAAGGGATAGGGTACGATCACCACATCGCCCAGGGAAACCAGGGTTTGCGGCACAACAAAATGGGTGGGCAGCGGCTCGCCGGAGGTCACCATCTGCAGCAGGCGCTCGTAGAAAGTATACTTAATAAAACCGCCCACGCCGTTTTCTTTTGTGCCGGCCAGTTCTTCCAGCTTGGCTTGCAGTTCTTCTGCCGGGGGCGGTGCAAGGTACGGCACAGCCAGTTCACCGCAAACGATCTTCAGTTCACCGGGGCGGTACTCCCCTCTTGCCGCTACGGCACGCAAAGCGTCTTCGCCGGCAATGGCGCCCAGCATTTCCGTATCTTCAATGGTGCCGGCGGTGCTGCCGTTGTTCAGGCGGGGGCCAACATCGCCTTCGCTGCCGTTCCAATAGGCGGTGAGCAGGCCGGTCTCCCCTTCCACCCGGTCGATCATCAAACCGGACCAATCCCGGGTGATGATATCGCAGTTTCCCGCAGAGGTGCCGTGGCAGCCGTAATGCAGCAGGCAGAAAAACTCCTGCTTGGTTTCTGCATTGCGGAAAGTGACCGCGGTAAGGGTAGGATCAATGAGTGCGAAGGGATTCTGCCCCATATGGTAGGTACCATCGGCCAGCATATCCCGGCGATTAATGCCCACTTTGCTTTCGGTCTCACCCACGGCGTATTCTGCCGGGGCAAGGGACGCCAATGCGTTTTGCGCCGCCTGGGTTACCCGGGGCATAAAAATATTGTTGTAGTAGTCCCAATCCACCGGGCCGCAGCCATTATTGCCGCACAAATTGGGGCCGCAGTGGGTATGCGTGCAGGAAAGAAGAATATTCTTTACCGGCACACCGGTATGAAGAGACAGTGTCTCCCGGATCTTCTGCTGCATAGCCACTTCGATTTCGCACAAAGTCACCGAAAGCAGCAGCGCACAGTCCTCGCCCTGGCGCACAGCCAGCGCAGTGGCGGTTAAATCATCGTGCAGGCTTGCACTCACCGTGTGGTCGTTGTAGCCATACAGGCGGGAACCAACCGGCGGGGTGATGATCTCTCTTGCCGCACCGGCTTCGAATGTATATTTCATAAGGATACACCGTCCTTTGTTTTTCTTCATCATAACACAATCCACACGGCTTGGCAAGAAAAAAAGCGGCCCGCCAAAACGCGAACCGCCTTTTTCATCGTATTATGTTTTCACTTATTCCCCGCACTTTTTTCCGCAAATTGCAGCAAACGTATAGGAATCCAGTTTTTCCCGCACCATATGAGAAATCTCGTGATAAATGGCGTGGAAGTGGCAATTTGCGTGGTTACAGGTATAGCTTTCTCCCTGGCAGCGGCTGATCATATACGGGCCTTCCACCGCTTCGATCACTTCGCGCAGGGTAATTTCTTCTGCCGGACGGTGGAGCATATACCCACCCCGGGCACCCTTATAAGAGCAGACGATCCCTTCGCTGACCAGCGTGCGCAGAATTTTCAGGCAGAAACGCTGGGGAATCTGCGTTTTTTCCGAAATGGTACGGGCATCCACTCTTTCTGCCGCCACGGTCAGCAGTTCCACAATTCGAACGGCGTAATCAGCCTCCAAAGTCATATGCATACCGGCATACCTCCTTTACAGGCCGCAGGATCAATCCAGGAAATCCTTCAGCTTCTTGCTGCGGCTGGGATGACGCAGCTTGCGCAGCGCCTTAGCTTCGATCTGGCGAATACGTTCACGGGTTACGTTGAATTCCTTGCCCACTTCTTCCAGTGTGCGGGAACGGCCGTCTTCCAGGCCAAAACGCAGGCGCAGAACCTTTTCTTCACGGGGGGTCAGGCTATCCAGCACTTCGCCCAGGGTTTCCTTCAGCAGGGTATGAGAAGCGGCATCGGCCGGAGCGGGAGCATCTTCATCGGGAATGAAATCGCCCAGATGGCTGTCTTCTTCTTCACCGATGGGGGTTTCCAGAGAAACGGACTCCTGGGCAACGCGCATGATCTCGCGCACCTTATCCACCGGCATATCCAGTTCTTCGGAGATCTCATCGGCAGTGGGCTCGTGGCCGTTGGTGCGCAGCAGCTGGCTGGAGACCTTCTTCACCTTGTTGATGGTCTCCACCATATGCTCGGGAATACGGATGGTACGGGCCTGGTCTGCAATGGCACGGGTAATGGCCTGGCGAATCCACCAGGTGGCATAAGTGGAGAACTTAAAGCCCTTGGTGTAGTCGAACTTTTCAACGGCCTTGATCAGACCCAGGTTGCCCTCCTGGATCAGATCCAGGAACTGCATGCCGCGGCCAAGGTAACGCTTGGCAATGCTGACCACCAGACGGAGGTTAGCTTCGGACAGACGCTTTTTGGAGGCTTCTTCGCCATTGGTAATGCGCACGGCCAGGTCCACTTCTTCATCGGGGGTGAGCAGCGGCACGCGGCCGATTTCTTTCAGGTAGATCTTGACCGGGTCGTCGATGGAGATGCCTTCGGTGGAGAGGGCCATTTCCAGGTCCAGGTTTTCGGCATCGGCCACCACTTCGTTAATATCAAAATCATCGATGGAAACGTCGAAATCGCCCACCACATCGATGCCCTGGGATTCCAGCGTATCGTACAGTTTTTCGATCTGATCCGGTTCCACGTCGAAATCGCCGAAAGCGTCCAGAATTTCCTTGTTGGTGAGCTGACCTTTGCTCTTGCCCAGTTCTACCAGGTCGCGCAGAGCGGTCTTCTTGTCATTTGCCATGTGTTTACCCATTCCTTTCATTTCAAAACAGTGTTTTCCAAGCAACACCGTTGTGCGTTATTTTTTCTGCCGGCGCAGCTGCTGAATGTACTCTTCCAGCGCTTTGGGATCGGCTGTGCGCACCGCATCGTCGTTTGGGCGGCCCCCGGC
>JAFYOA010000441.1 GCA_017547865.1 Clostridia bacterium | reverse complement strand
TTGAAAGCCCTAGCCGGCATTGGTGATAGTTTTGATCTGATCGCCTCCAGCGTTTTAGAGCCCATTTGCGAACTGAAGACCCGTTACCTGCAGCACAAAAACCCCCGCCTGCACACCGACGAAGTGCTGATGGCGCTGACCATTTCTGCACTGACCAACCCTATGGCCGCCCTGGCCCAGGAACAGCTGGACAACCTGCGCGGCAGCGATGCACACTTCTCTGTTATTCTCAGCGAAGAAGACGAGATGCTCCTGCGCCGCCTGGGAATCAATGTAAGCTGCGAGGCCCAATACGAGAACAAGCGTTTGTATCACAAATAAATCTTTAGAAGCTGTGTGTGATGCACAGCTTCTTTTCTTTTGTTGTTTGCTGTATTGACGGGAACGCCCCGGCGTGATAAAGTGAGAGTAAAACAATTCCTTGACAGGAGGATCCGGATATGCGTATTTCTTTGGATGGCGCCTGGACGCTTTATTACCAGGAACACAATAAAATCGGTTGTGCTGATTTTTCCACAGCCAACGAACTGAAAGCCGGTGGTTTTGCCAACGTCCCGGCCACGGTGCCGGGCGACTACGAGATCGATCTGGAACGCGCCGGCGTGATCGACGATATTTTCTTCGGCGAAAACTGTCTGGAAGCACAAAAACGAGAAAATCTGCATCTTTGGTATACACGGTCGTTTTCTGCAGCGGAAACCGCCGACTGGGAACTCGTTTTTGAAGGAATCGACACATATGCAGAGATTTTTTTGAATGGCCGGAAACTTGGAAAAACGGAAAATATGTTCATTCAGCATCGTTTCTCCGCCCCATTGCTGCCGGGAGAAAACGAAATCGTTGTGCATATTCTTCCCGCTATGATCGAAGCAAGAAAATATCCGGTCACCGCCGGTGTCATTCATCACCAGGAATACAATGCCGGCGGACTGATGACCCGCAAGGCGCAGCACATGTACGGCTGGGATATTATGCCCCGTATTCTTTCCGGCGGGTTGTGGCGCAGTGTATTTTTGCAGAAAAAGAAAACCGAATGCATTGCTGACCATTATCTGCGCACTGTGCGCATTGGCGAGAAGAACGCTTCGCTCCGTTTCTATTACGAAGTGGAGGTAGCCGGTGATCTCATTCAGGAATACATCCTGAAATTGACCGGTATTTGCAAAGACAGCTTTTTTGAGAAGAAAATTCGCCTGTGGCACACCAGCGGCAATATCCCCTTGGATATTCAAAATCCATACCTTTGGTGGACAAAAGATATGGGCGAGCCGAATCTTTACGATGTAACGCTGGAACTGTTCCGCGGCGCCGAGCTGCTGGATGTACAGAAGACCACGCTGGGCGTACGCACTTTCCGGCTGGAGAGAACCAGCCTGGCGGGCGAAAACGGCAAATTCTGCTTCTACATCAACGAAAAGCCGCTATTTGTACGGGGAACCAACTGGGTACCGCTGGATGCACTGCACTCGCGAGATGCTGAACGTCTGCCAAAAGCGCTGGAACTGCTGGATGATTCCGGCTGCAATATGGTACGCTGCTGGGGCGGCAATGTATACGAGGATACACCTTTCTATGATTTCTG
>JAFYOA010000440.1 GCA_017547865.1 Clostridia bacterium | reverse complement strand
GGAGGTTTTGTTTATTTATGAAAGAAGGTTTTTCACTACTTTGGGGAAGTCGTTGTAATCATCGATGGTGAGGTAATTGAAATCGGAGCGGTACACGGATTCATCGTTGCCGCCCAGGCCGTAGTCATCGCCGATGTACACCACTTCGCTGTGAGCAAGGCCGTGTTCTTTGCAGTACAGATCCAGGGCATGGTATTTGTTGTAGGGCTTGGGGGCCATATCAAAAGAGGAAGAACCGCCCACAAACACGCAGTAATCCCCGAAGGTGTTCACGACATCATCGTAAAAAGCACGGCGGCGTCTGCGGTCCGGGTCAAAGGCCAGTTTATCTTCCTGCTTTGCTTTGGTACCCAAAATGGGGAACGTAACACAGCCGGAGGGGTGGAATTCCACCGTTTCGCCCGCATACTGGGTAAAGCCGTATTTTTCGCGCATGGCATCGATTTTTGCGGTCACGCTTTCCCGGTCGCAGGGCATCACATCGTCCCGCACAACACGCATGGTGCCGGTCTCGCGGTCGTATTCGGCGTACTGCATGCCGTAGTTGCCAATAATATCAATGGGGAACTGCTCCATCTGGTTGAAGATGCGCATCACCTGGCCGGCGCCCACCATCAGCAGCTTGTATTTTTCAGAAAGTCTGGTGAGGATCGCCCGGTGTTTGGCACTCAGCGGGGTTTTGTGCTGGGTCAGGGTGCCGTCCAGGTCCATGGCGATCACTTTGATGTTTTCGTACATAGGTTACCTCCGGAGGAAAGATAGCTGCATTATAGCGCTTTTTGAGAAAAAAAGCAATGCGGGCTGCCTGAAATTACGATAAATGTAAGGCGAGCATGCCGTAAGCCGGCAGATGTTCAATGTGCAGCCGGTTACCTTCCAAATGCACGGCGGCACCGTGGGCTTCGGCGTGGGTGTAGGGGCGGTCCAGTTCCAGGGTTACGTCCCACAGCTCGTCATCAAAAATATTGGCAAGGAACAATGCGGTTCCATCCGCTCCTTTTTTGCAGAGCGAATACACAAAGGGCTGGTTTCGCAGCACAGGAAAATCGCTGTACAGCGCCAGCAGCTGCGCCTGCCGTGCGTAAGAGCAGAATACGCTGGCATCCTGCCGCAGGCTGTAGGCATCAAAAGCGAAGATCAGGCATTCGGTGTCGCCGGTTTTTACAGAGAAAGAAGCGGGGAAGCGGTCGTTTTCGCTTGCAAATTCGCTGTGCACCTGCACGTTAGGGGCAAGGCTGCAGCGGTAGTAGCGCCCGGCGGCGTGAGTGAGCAGCACCCCGGCCTCTCCAAAATATTCTTTAAAGGGGGAGCAGCCGTTTTCGGTCACCTCTGCCGAGCGGATGCCAAGATCATAGCCATTTTCCTGCAGCAAAATGGCGGCGGGAAGGTCGAGGATCAGTTTTTGGGGTAGGGTACGGAGCTCGGCGGCGTTGTTCCCAAAGGCGATGGCACAGGCCGGGTTCTTTTCATAGGTGACGGGGATGCACAGCTGGGTGAGCATGGAAGCGGCACAGGGCAGGGCGGTGTTGTTGGCGTACCGGGGGTCAAATTCTGCCGGCAGTTCCATATCCGCAAATTTCTGCATGCGCTCGTATACCTGCACACCGACAGCTGTTTTGCCGGTAAAATGCTGCTCTAAAAATTCGTACAGCGGCAGATTGCGCCGGTGAGCCCGGGCATAGCCGGGTTCGTATTCCACCGGGGAGTGATAATCGAAGATGTATTTCAGCACCGGGGTGCCATCGGAAGCCGCCATGGCAGCGTCAAAGCACTCCAGCAGGCTGGCGGGAATATGGTACCGGGGACGGGGGTAGGAGTCTGCTTCCGAAAAGCACTCGATCCCGTTTTCGCGGCACCATGCTTCCTGTGCCCGGGTGAATTCAATCACGGCGTGCAGGCGCTGCCCGGGAAAGCGGTTCCAGTGGGGCGCCACCCAATAGGGCGCACCGGTAAAGCGCAGGAAAGGCTTGTTTTGGCCGGCAAGAATATAAGAAAGTTCGGCGGCATCGGCGCCTTCCAGATCCCAGGAAGTAAAACCGGCGCAGAAGCCCAGACGGGTGGCGGGAGCGATCCGGTGCACGGTTTCCTCCGTTTTGCGGCAGAACTCCCGCAGGGTATCGCCCATCGTGTCCAGCCAGAGTTTGCGGGCATCGTTTCCGCGGCCGGTAAAAAGTTCTTTCTGCCAGGCGGACAGGTCCATGTCGCGTCCCAGTTTTTTGGCAAGCTTGGCCCGGTGCCGGGGGCAGAAGCAGCTCAGGCCCGGCCGTGCGGAAAGGCACAGGTCGTCATCCAGCATCAGAAAAGCGGGGTGAAGCGCAGCCAGGCTTTCCACCCAGCGGCTGTGGCTTTCCATAAATGCCGGGTCTTCCGGGCAGAAAGCATCCCCGGCTTCCTGGCCATCCACAGAGAGAATCTTTGTCCAGCCCTGTGTAAAGACTTTACCCGCATCGCTCAGCGGGTCGCCAAAGCCGAAGGCCTGCATCCACAGGCCGACTTCCAACCCGTTTTCTTCAAAATAATCCATGTGTGCCCGCAGTTCCACCAGCTTTTCCTGCCAAACAGGGGTGTGTATGGTGAAAAACCAGCTGCGGTCAATGGCAATGAACAGCCGGGAGGCGCCGGTTTCCCGCAGCTGCTGCAGGTATTCGCCTCGGTTTTGTTCGGTGAGATTGGAAAGCATCAAAGGAGCATATAACGATCTTTTCATAAAACATACCTCCGTTTCGGTGGGGGTGTACTGCCATAAACATAGCACATTCCGCCGCGTGTTGCAACAGCTGCAAAAGAAAACGGCCTGCTTTTTTAAAGCAGACCGTGTTTGTGTGTTTACGCAAAGCCAAGGGTTCCCGTGGCGCTGGCGGTCACGGTGGTGCTCAGCTGCACGGTGGTTTCACGGGCGGTGGCTTCTTTTGTGTTGATGTGGCAGGTGATTTCCGGCTCGCCCTTGGCACCGCGGCGGCGGGCTTCTGCGGCGGCGCCTATGCAGGCTTCCTGCCGGGCGTAGTCCACGGCTTCTTCAAATTCACCAAAGAACCGCCGACCCTCGCTGCCGAAGACCAGGAAACCGGAACCTTCCGGTTCGTTTTCCACCGGCTTGATCTCCACCGAGTATGTTGCGCCCACACTGCCCATCACGGCGCCCAGGGCGTTGACAACTTCGTGGTTTTCCGGTACGTAGGCTTTGGTTCCCAGCATAGCCGCCACATCCTCCAAAAAGACCCGGATGGGCGCACCGGCACCGATGAGGGTGTAGGTGGTGGTAAACTGCGGAGAAAACAGCGGGTCACGCTGTCCGCGGCGGGCTTCTTCATAGCTTTGCAGAATGAAGCGTTCCACTTCTTCGCCCACGCCGTTTTTCATATAATCGGGGTATTTGTTTTCCAGCATGGATTTTACAATGTTGAGGTACAGCTTGCGCTCCACCTCATTGTATACCGTGGTGCACAGTTCTTCTACCGTGCAGTTCAGGTTAAAGGCGGCAAATTCCGCGCCCAGGCGGGAGGCTTCCATGTCGTACCGGCAGAAATCGCCTCGCAGATGCATGATATCCGTGGGGGTAAGACCGCACAACTGCACTACGCCGTCTTTCAGCAGGCGCTCGGCCCGCAGGGTGTAGATGTCACGTCCCACAGCGGCCGCTGCCTCTGCAATGGGCAGGGGGCCATTGCGCAGGGCACGGCACAGGGCTTTCTCTTCTTCGTTATAACGTGTGCTGTCCGACACGTCTTTCACCAGCATATAGTGCTCGTACAAAAAGCGGGTGTGCTTTTTCTTTTCCATGGTACGCAGTTTTTCGGTGATCTGCTGATACTGCTGCGCCGCTACGCACAGAGGAACCACCCGGTATTCTTCCAGCACCGGTTTGCCGTCTTTGTAGTGCACGGCGCTGTCGCCGCCCAGGCCGAAGGTTTTTACATACAGGCCGTTGACAAAGGTTTTCCACTTGCCGATGGAAATGCCGCTTTTTACGGTGACAGGCTTGCCGTTTTCTATGAAGGCAAGGTCGGTGGTGGTGCCGCCCATATCCACCACAATGCTGTTGGGAGCATTGGAAAGCCGTGCGCAGCCAATGGCGCTGGCCGCCGGGCCGCACAGCAGGGTCTCCACCGGGCGAAGAGCCGCAAATTCTTCCGACATCAGGGTGCCGTCGCTGCGGACAATGACCAGAGAAGAGGGATGGATGTTCCGCTCTGCCAGGGCTTTTTTCACTGCTACCAAAAATTCGCTGATAACGGGGAAGAGGCTGGCGTTGAGCAGTGTGCTGGCGCCCCGCTTCAGGCAATCCAGTTCAGAGAACAGCTCGTGGCCGCAGACCACGGGCAGGTCGTGTTTCTTTTGAAAAATCTCTTTGGCTTTCTTTTCCACCACAGCGCCGTTGCGCATGGCGTTGATCTCGATGATGCCCACACCGTCCAGGTCTTCAAAGCCGGTTTCGGTCTGCTGTTCAAACAGAGCCCAGTCCGGCTCCTGTTCGGATTTGCCGGAAAAAGACGTGTAGCTTTCCTGCAGATAAATCTCATCCGAAGAAGGCAGGCCGCATTGCCGGCCGTTTTTGTCGATGATGTTTTTGTCGCCGCCGAAGAAGATCAGTTTGGCCCGGCCGCCCTTATCTTCCACACAGGCGTTGGTGGCCAGTGTGGTGGAAAGAGAAATGATCTCTGCTTTCTGCGCCAAACCTTCCGGAAGGCCATCGATGGCACCCAAAATGCCAAGCTTTAAATCGTGTTTTGTGGTCAGCGATTTGGCTGTGCCAAGAATGGTACCGCTGTCAAAATCGTAGATCACCGCATCTGTATATGTACCTCCGGTATCGATACCGATGCCGAGTTTCATAACTTCACCCCAGTTTCATTTGGTTTGTCGAACTGCAATCATCATAACAAACCCGGTAGAGAATTGCAAGCAAAAGATGAATACCGTATTGCCTCGCGGAGAGCGCAATGCTATAATACAGGCAAAAGCACTGTTTTGAATTTTAAAGCCGAAAGGAATGATAATATGACATCCCGTGAAAGATTGGATGCAACGTTGAATCACCGCCAGCCGGACCGGGTGGTGGTGGATTTGGGCGCCACTGGGCAGACCGGCATGAGCGCCAGCACGTTGTATCGTTTCCGCAAGGCGCTTGGTCTGGAAGAAAAACCGGTGGAAATTTCCGAAATGTTCCAGCTTTTGGGCCGGATTGAAAAAGATGTGATGGATTGGGCGGGCAGCGACGTTGTCGGCCTGAACATGCCTTCCAATATGTTTGGTGTGCCCGATGGCCCTCTGAAGCCCTTCCGTATGCCGGACGGTACCCCCACGCTGATCTCCGAAGGGAACGAGTACGATGTGAACCCGGACGGCTCCATGTTTCTGTATCCCCAGGGGAACCGCAATGCCACGCCCAGTGGCCATATGCCGGCCGGCGGTTATTTCTTTGATAATATTCTGAGCCGCGTGGAAGATTTTGACGAAGACAACCTGATCCCGGCGGAAGACTATGCCAACGATTTCAGCGTGATCTCCGATGAGACCGCTGCGTATCTTGAAAAGAAGTCGAAGTTCCTGTTTGAAGAGACGGACTACGGTATCATCGGCAACCTGGGCGGCTTTGGCCTGGGCGACAGCGCCATTGTAGCCGGTCCCCATCTGCTGGAACCCAAGGGCATCCGCCGGTTCGATGACTGGCTGGCTGCGCATATTCTGTATCCGGAGTACATTCGCACCGTGTACGAAATGCAGACCGAAGTGATGCTGAAAAACCTGGAGATCTACCGCCAGGCGGTAGGCAACCGCATTCAGGTGGTGTGGCTCAGCGGCACAGATTTCGGCACGCAGAACAGCGAGTTCTTCAGTGTGGATATTTTCCGCGACCTGTATAAGCCTTATTATAAGAAGATCAACGACTGGGTGCACCAAAACACCTCCTGGAAGACCTATTACCACTGCTGCGGCAGCATTGTAAACTACCTGGATGAGTTTGTGGAAATGGGCGTGGATGTGCTGAACCCGGTGCAGGTGAGCGCCCGCGGCATGGATGCCAACATGCTGAAAGACAAGTACGGCGACAAGCTGGTGTTCTGGGGTGGCGGTGTGGATACCCAAAAGACCCTGCCCTTCGGCACGCCGGAGGAAGTGCGCCGCCAGGTGCGGGAACGTCTGGAGATCTTCTCCAAAAACGGCGGCTATGTGTTCAGCCCTATTCATAACGTGGTGGCCAAAACCCCCGTGGAAAATATCATTGCCATGTACGAGACTGTGCGGGAATTCAACGGGCGCTGAGCTGTATTTTGGTATAAAAACAAAGCCTCTGCAAAGCAAATGCTTTTGCAGGGGCTTTTTGCGTGGGGCTGTAAGTTTCCTGCGTTGACATGCTATTTTTCGGTTGTTATAATGAAAACAGAGTTCCTATTTTGGAAGGAGGAGTCCCCGTGATCCATTTGACCCCCGCCGCGCAGCTGTATACCCTGCGTGCTTTTACCCAAACCTCGGAAGGATTTGCGGAAACGATTCGCCGTGTACGGGAGATCGGCTTTGATACCGTACAGTTTTCCCGGATCGGTACAACCATTCCGGTGGATTTTATTACCGATGTGGTGAAGGAATACGACATCAAAGTGTGTGTGTCTCATTCGCCGCTGAAGCGTATTTTGAACGACCTGCCCCGGCTGATTGAAGAACATAAGGCCTGGGGCTGCAGCAGCATTGGCCTGGGAGATTTGGAACATTATTACCTGGACGACGGCTACGAAGGCTACCGGCGATTCCTTTCGGATATTGCCCCGGCGGTGCAGGAACTGAAGAAGAACGGCATGACCTTTGCTTACCACAGCCATACCTTTGAGTTTGTGCGTTACCACGGCCGGCTGATGTACGATATGCTGATCGAAGACACCGACCCCGAGGCATTCCACTTTATTCAGGATTCTTTCTGGATGAAATACGGCGGGCTGAACCATGAAAAGTATTTGGAAAAGGTGGCCGGCCGTATGGACGTTCTCCATGTGAAAGACGTGACCCTGGGATTGCTGGATCACCTGGGTTACCCGGGCGCCACCACCGGCACCATTGGCGAGGGCAATATTTATTACCCCAAGCTGCTGAAAAAAGCAGAAGAGACCGGCGTGAAAGTGCTGGCCATTGAACAGGACTACTGCGAGCGGGATCCCTTTGACTGCCTGCGGGACGCATTGCAGGCGCTGAAAGCGGTTCTTGCGGAGGAAGGGGGCGCTGTGTGATGAAGTTTGCCGAGAAACTGAATACCCTGCGGGCGTACTGCCAAAACGAACAGGATTTGCTGCACACCCTGACCCGCCTGCGGGAGATGGGATTTGACGGTGTGGAACTGGAATTCGGCCTGCTGAAAAACGCCGGCCGCGAAGCGGTTGCCCGCCATTTGGAAAAGATCGGGTTGGAGGCTGCCTCTCTCCGTTCGCCCTTTGCAAGAACGGATTTTGGCTTGGAGGATATGATTGAACAGGCCAAGCAGCTGAAGTGCAAAAACGTGGGTGTGGGCACCATGACCATGGAATATTTTGAGCGCGGACCGCAGATGCTGGCGCTGTATTTTGAAAAGCTGGAAGCTGCCTGCCGCCGCCTGAAAGAAGAAGGCTTGCAGCCGCTGTACTCTCTGCGGGACCATGAATTCCTGCGCCGGATGGACGAACGCTGGGTGTTTGACCGTATTGCAGAGCAGGCCGAAGCGCTGGACCTGCAGTTCGAGACGGATGTGCTGTGTCTTTCCCGTGCTGCGGTGGAACCCTATATTTTTGAGCGTCTTGCCGGCCGCATGCCCCTGTGCCGCCTGAGCGACCAGAAGATTCGTGAAAATGAGATGTATCTTTTCTTGCCGCTGCGAGAGGAATGTCCCCTGGGCGAGGGACTGCTGGATCTTCCCCTGTGGAGCGAAGCCGCTGCCCACGCCGGTGCCGAATGGCTGGTGTTGGGGCAGGAACTGTGCGACCGCGATCCTTTTGAATGCCTGCGGATCAGTCTGGAAGAAGCGAAAAAACTGGCATAAACCCAAAAGAGCACTTGCTTTTCGCAGGTGCTCTTCTTTTTTGATTTTGCGTGCGTACGGTTGCGGTGGGTCTGGCAGCGTGTTATAATGTGGACGCAAACTATTCCGCGGAGGAGATACGATGGTAGCCAAACTTTTGATTTATAAAATTCTGCAGCTGTTCTGCATGATGCTCATAGGTATTGTTATTGCCAAACTGAAGATCGTCACATCCAAAGAGTCTTCGGTGCTTTCTAAAATTTCGCTGTATCTGCTTATGCCCTCCGCCATTATCAATGCGTTTGATTTTGAGCAGACCCCGCAGATGCGCACGGGGCTTCTCTTTGCCTTTGGCGCGGCGCTGCTGCTGCATATTCTTTTGTACCTGCTGGATTGGCTCTATGGCCGGTTTGTGAGCAAAAGCGCGGTGGAGCGTGCTTCTGTTATGTACTCCAATGCGGGAAATCTGATCATTCCCATCGTTTCGTTCGCGCTGGGAGAGGAATGGGTGGTGTTCTCCACAGCGTTTATGGCGGTGCAGCTGGTGTTTGTGTGGAGCCACGGCATTCGCCTGTTCTCTTCCAACGAAGCCTTCAACATTAAAAAGGTTCTGCTCAATGTTAACATCATCGCCATCATGATCGGCCTGGTGCTTACGGTTTTCAGCCTGCGGCTGCCGGTGTTTGTAAAAGATATTACTTCGTCTTTCGGCGGTATGCTGGGGCCGGTCTCCATGCTGATCGCCGGTATTCTGGCGGCGGATATTAAGCCGAAGCAGGTGCTGGCCGATAAGAGGATTTATCGCGTGGTGGCCCTGCGCACCCTGGTGTACCCGGTCATCACCGGTGTGGTGCTGAAGCTGCTTTCGCAGTTGCCGGTGGTGGATGGAGACAAGATCCTGCTCATTGCTTTCCTTGCTTGCATTACCCCCGCTGCCGCTACGGTGACCCAGCTGGCGCAGCTGAATCATAAGGAACCCGAATTTGCCACCGCCATCAATATTTTTTCCACCGTGGTGTGCGTGGCAACCATGCCGCTGTTCGTGGCGGTGTTTACCGCAATTTGAATTTTGTAAGAAATTCCGCCGGGCGTCCCGCGGTTCAATGTATTGTTAAACCCACAACTAAGTAACGGAGGCAACGGATATGCCGAAAACCAAGCTTACCATCGATGGGCAAAAATTCAGAATAAACGGCAAATTGGTATACGAAGAAATTGAAGGCAGCAAGCCCGCAATGCACGGTCTTTTGATGAATTCCCGGTTTATTCAGGGAATATTCGACAGTGAAGATCGCGAACGGTTCCATCGTTACGGCAAAGTGTTTGACCCCGATACGAACACCGACGAACTGATTGCAGCCCTGCCGCAGTGGTATGCCAAAGGTTTGCGGGCCATTACCGTGGGTATGCAGGGCGGCGGTGCCTGCTTTACGATCAACGGCAAAGAGCTGAAGAATAATCCGTACTCGGATGACGGAACGGAGATCGATCCCGCCTATCTGCAGCGGCTGGATAAATTGATCGAAGCCTGCGACGAGATCGGCATGGTGGTTATCGTCAGCTATTTTTACGGCCACAATACACAGAATATCCGGGATGCACAGGCAATGATCCGCATTGCGGAAAATATGACACGGCACCTGAAAGAAGCCGGGTATACAAATGTGATCATCGAAGTGGCCAACGAGCAGAACAATGCCGGTTTCTCCCGGTTCCCCATTCTGCAGGAACCCCAGGGGGCGGTGGCGCTGATCCACATCATCAAGGGGATCGCGCCGGATATTCCCGTGGGCTGCAGCAGCAACGGCGGGTTTGTGTTTGAGGAAATTTGTCGCGCAAGCGATGTGGCGCTGATCCACGGAAACGGCCAAACGCGTTCGCAGCTGTATAACCTGATTGTAAAAACCAAAGCCTATGCGGAAAACAAGCCGATCGTGATCAACGAGGATTCCCAGGCCATCGGCCAGCTGGCCGTGTGCGCCGAAACCTATTGCTCCTGGGGTTATTTCAACACCATGACCAAGCAGGAACCGCCGACCTATTGGGAGATCACCCGGGGAGAAGATGCCTTTTTTGCCTGGAGAATGGCAGATATGCTGGGCATTGCCCAGGAGGAAATCCCGGAAGAAGAACAGTATTATTTCCAGGGATTTGAACCGCACATGCATTGCGGCGGCATGCGTTTCCCCCGCGTGGCTTCTCTTTACCCCGAAACGATCAACTATGTTCGTTTTTATGAGAACGGAACGCACGTGTACACCTGCTACGATGAAAGCTTCAGCTGCAATTTTACCTGTAATTGGGGCCAGCGGGGCGTTCTTACCAAAGACGGAGATACCTGGGAGGCAGAAATCGTTCTGCGCAACGGAACGGTAAAGCGCCTGAAAGCAACCGTGCATAACGACTGAGGCGCAAAGAAGGGAT
>JAFYOA010000439.1 GCA_017547865.1 Clostridia bacterium | reverse complement strand
GTTATTTGCGGTGAAGATGAAAACGGATTTCTCATCAACGATTGCGCCAGTTTTTCCCGCAGTGCCCAACATTGGGCTTTCGAGGATTTTGCGGAGGAGATCCGCTGCCTGTGGGAATTCTCTTATACAGAATAAAATGAACAAACCCGGGGAGGCGGCGGCTTCTTCCGGGTTTTGCGGTTATTTCCTGTGTTTTTCCGGCTTGACAACAGCGCAGAAAGCGCATATAGTATAATAAAGAGTACAAGGGAAGTGAGAAAGTTGTCTGCGGGAGAAGCAAGAAGAAAAGGCATGGCTACTCTGCTGAAAATGAGCGATACGCCCATCCCCGGGCAGCTTTTGGCAGAAAAATTCGGCGTCAGCCGGCAAATCATTGTGCGGGATATCTCTGCTCTGCGCGATGGAGGGTTGCCGGTGGTTTCCACCAACCGGGGGTATTTTGTTGAAACCAAAGAGTGCCGCAGCCGCACGATAAAAGTGCGCCACACCGATGAAGAGACCGGCGATGAGCTGATGACGGTGGTGGAACTGGGCGGCACGGTGGTGGATGTGTTTGTAAAGCACCGGGTGTACGGCGAACTGCGCGCCCCGCTGCATGTTTCCACACGGCTGGATGTGGCCCGTTTTTTGGAGGATATCCGCAGCGGAAAATCCACCCCGCTGAAGAATATTACCTCCGGCTACCATTACCATACCATAGAGGCGGAATCCGAAGCGGTGCTGGATGCCATTACAGAGGCACTGCGGAAGAAAAAATACATGGCCGAGCGCCTGTATTACGAAGAAAAAGACGATTGAATCCTGCCCCTGCTGCCGCGGGGGCATTCCTGTTTTTGCAGAAAGGAGCTGCCTATGCTGCAGGATAAGCTTGGAATATCGGCCGCGGGGCTGAAGTGGCTGGCAATGCTTACCATGCTGATCGATCACATCGGTGCGGTGTTCGTCACCGGCCCCTGGTACATCTGGATGCGGATGATCGGCCGCATGGCGTTTCCTATTTACTGTTTTTTGCTGGCAGAAGGCGCGGTCCATTCCCACAGCCGCCTGAAATACGCCCTGCGCCTGCTGCTGTGCGCGGTGGTGACCGAGCCGATCTTTGACTACACCCTGCATGACGGCTGGTTCAAGTCCGGCCACCAAAACGTGCTGTGGACATTGCTTTTTGCCCTGCTTGCCATTATGATAGGGGATTTTCGCAGCCGCAAATGGAGAAGCCCGCTGCTCTCCTGGGGCGGCCGGATCCTTTCTTTGCTGCTGAAAGTGCTGGCGCTGCTGAGCATGATGAAGCTGGCGGAGTGGATGAACACAGATTACGGCGGGTACGGTGTGGCTATGGCGGTGTGCTTTTACTGGCTGCATCGGGTGCGGTGGCTCAGCTGGCTGACAGCGGGTGCCCTTACCTGGCTGAAGGGCGGCCTGCAGATTTATGCCGTGTGGGCGCTGGCCCCCATTGCCCTGTACAACGGCCGCAAAGGCCGGAGCAGCCGGTGGTTCTATTTGTTTTACCCCGCCCATTTGGCGGTGCTTGGCCTGGCGGCCTATATTGTTGGCGTGTAAGCCATAAAAACGAGGAGGAGTACCATGCGTTACGAAGAGTATTTGCAGGTAATTGAAAAAGAAAAGGAAAAACTGTTCGCCGCTGCCGATGCGGTGTGGGAAGCTGCCGAGACGGCTTTTTCCGAAGAAAAATCGGCCGAGGTTTTGTGCCGGCTGCTTGCGGAAGAGGGTTTTGCGGTGACCCGCCCGGCCTTTGGCATTGGCACGGCATTTACCGCAAGTTTTGGTTCCGGCAAGCCGGTGATGGGCTTTTTGGGCGAATACGATGCCCTGGCCAACCTGAGCCAGGTGGAGGGCCTGACGGAAAAGAAGGCTTTGGTGCCCGGCGCCAACGGCCACGGCTGCGGCCACAACCTGCTGGGTGTGGGTGCGGTTGCCGCTGCCATGGCGGTGAAGGAATACCTGGAAAAAACCGGCAAGCCCGGCACGGTGGTTTACTTTGGCTGCCCGGGCGAAGAAGGCGGCTCCGGCAAGGCCTTTATGGCCCGGGAAGGTGCATTTGACGACCTGGATTTTGCCATTACCTGGCATCCGGGTTCCGCTAACCTTGTAAGCACCGGCAGCTCTTTGGCAAACTTCCAGGTGTTGTTCAAGTTCAACGGTATCAGCGCCCATGCGGCGGGCTGCCCGGAAATGGGCCGAAGCGCTCTGGACGCACTGGAAATCATGAATGTGGGCTCCAACTTCCTGCGGGAGCACATCATTTCCTCCGCACGCCTGCACTATGCCATTCTGGACAGCGGCGGCTATTCTCCCAATGTGGTGCAGAACCACGCTGAGGTGCTGTATCTGATCCGCGCACCCAAACTGGGCCAGGCCAAAGAAATTTACGACCGCGTGGTGAAGGTGGCCCAGGGCGCTGCCTGGATGACTGAAACCACCATGGAATACGAGTTGATCAAAAGCTGCGCCAATGTGGTGCCCAACAATGTGATGGAAGAAGTCATGTTCGACGCTCTGTGCGATGTGCCCGTGCCGGAATATACCGAAGAAGAGCGTGCACAGGCCAGGGCTTTCACCGCTACAGTGCCTGCAAAAGAGAAATTCCTGCAGGGCGCTGTGGATGCGGCGCTTGACCCGAACGTGAAGGCGTATCTGCTTTCCAAACAGAATGCAGATTTTTGCGACTTTGTGCTGCCCTACAGCCGCCTGCATATCGAGTCCACCGGTTCCGGTTCCACCGATGTGGGCGACGTAAGCTGGCAGACGCCCACCGTGCAGATGGGCGGAGCTTCCTGGGCGCCCCATACCCCCGCGCATTCCTGGCAGGCAACTGCACAGGGTAAGAGCAGCACCGCCCACAAGAGCATTGTGTATGCCGGTCAGTGCATGGCTGCCACCGCTCTGCGGATGTACGAAGACCCGGCGCTGATCGCCGCTGCCCGCGAAGAACTGAACACCCGTCTGGAAGGCGAAACCTATGTGCCGATCCCCGAAGGCATTTATCCCCGCGCAATCAGCGAGCTGACAAAGAAATAAACAGAAATAAACGTAAAAGTTTCGGGTTGTTAGGGCAGCGCCCTAACTCGCTCATCGCAATGAGCGAAATTCTTTTGCGTAAGAAGCGCTCCGCAAGGGGTGAATCTGAAGTTCGCGCAAGCGCGACCTTCTGTGCACGTTTGCGTTTTTCGCAAACGTGAAGCGGAGCACATGAAATGTGTGGAGCGGCAGACAAAGAGGGGAGTCCCTGCAAGAGAGGGACTCCCCTTTTATTGTTTAAAGTATATAGCAGTTGTGTGGATTGGCTGGCAGATTGTCAGGCAAGAGCAATGGAGCAGCGGTTTTTCTGCAGGGTGATCTTCGTGCCCAGTGCATCGGCAGAAACCGTGCCGCCTTCGCAGCCGGCCACGGGTTCCATGCTGCGCAGCAGAACGGAAACGCCGTCGCAGCGGCCGTCCACGCTGATCTCCACCACATTGCCGCAGCGGCGGGCGGTGGCGGTCATCTGTACGTCGCCCTTTTCGCCGCATACACGGCAGCGGGCTTCGGCGCCGTCTTTCAGGGCGAAGAGGTGCAGGCACACATCTTTGGCATAGTCGTACACCGTTTCATTCTCTTTGCTGCCCATAGCGATGATGGAGTTTTCTTTTGCAAACAGAGGCAGGCTGAAGAAATCGTAGGTGTCCCGCTTCCAGCCGCCGCCTTCCACGGTCTCGTTGGTGAAGAGATGGGTCCAGGTACCGTTGGGCAGGTAGTAATCCACTCGTCCGTCTTTGCGGAAGACCGGCGCCACAAGCAAATTGCCGCCCAGCATGTACTGGCGGTCCAGATCTTCGCAGCCCAGTTCGCCGGGGAATTCCAGCACCATGGCGCGCATGGCGGGAATGCCTTCTTCGTGGGTTTGCACAGCGGCTTCAAAGAGGTAGGGCATCAGCCGGCATTTCAGCTGGGAGAAATGCCGCAGTACGTCCACGGATTCTTCATCGAACAGCCACGGCACGCGGTACGACTGGGAACCGTGCAGGCGGGAGTGGGTGGAAAGCAGACCGAAAGCGGCCCAGCGCTTGTATACATCGGCGGGGGCTGTGCCTTCAAAGCCGCTCATATCGTGGCTCCAAAAGCCAAAACCGCTGAGGGTGAGGGACAGGCCGCCCCGCAGGGATTCTGCCATGGAGGAATAGTTGGAACTGCAGTCGCCGCCCCAGTGCACGGGGAATTTCTGCCCGCCCACAGTGGCGCTGCGGGCAAATACGCAGGCTTCGTTTTTGCCTTTGTATTCTTCCAGCAGTTCAAACACGGTTTTGTTGTACAGGTAGGTGTAGTAGTTGTGCATGTGCTGGGGATCGGAACCGTCGAAATAGGCGCAGTCCACCGGGATACGCTCGCCGAAATCGGTCTTGAAGCAGTCCACGCCCATATCCAGCAGTCGGCGCAGCTTGGATTTGTACCATTCGCAGGCATCCGGGTTGGTAAAGTCCACTAGTCCCATGCCGGCCTGCCACATATCCCACTGCCATACGTCACCGTTGGGGCGCTTCAGCAGGTAGCCGTGCTCCATGGCTTCCTTGAACAGCGGGGACTTCTGCCCGATGTAGGAGTTGATCCACACACAGATCTTCAGGCCCTTTTCTTTCATGCGGGCCAGCATGCCCTCCGGGTCGGGGAAGGTCTTGGGATCCCAGGTAAAGTTGCACCACTCGTTTTCGGTCATCCAGTAGCAATCGAAGTGGAACACGGAAAGGGGAATGTTCCGCTCTGCCATGCCGTCCACAAAATGGTTCACGGTGTCTTCATCGTAAGAGGTGGTGAAGGAAGAGGAAAGCCACAGGCCGAAAGTCCAGGCAGGGGGCAGAGCCGGTCGGCCGGTGAGGCCGGTGTAGCGCTGCAGCACGCCCTTCATGTCGCCGCCGCCAATCACCATAAAGTCCAGCTTTTCGCCCGGTACGCTGAACTGCACCCGGGTGACAACCTCGGAGCAGACTTCAACGGAGACGGCATCGCTGGTGTTTACCAGCACGCCGTAGCCCCGGTTGGTGATGTAGAAGGGAATATTTTTGTAGCTGATCTCGCTGCAGGTTCCGCCGTCTTCGTTCCAGATATCCACCACCTGGCCGTTCTTGATGAAGGGGGTGAAGCGCTCGCCCAAGCCGTACACCTTTTCACCTACATCCACATCCAGCTGGGCACGCATAAAGGGGCCTTCC
>JAFYOA010000438.1 GCA_017547865.1 Clostridia bacterium | reverse complement strand
TTATCTTTCATCCATCAATTTACCCACAAAAAAAGAGACCGCCCGAAAGCAGTCTCTCTATGGCATATTTTATTTCTGGCGGTAGCCATCCAAAAATTCGCCAAAGCGCACCATGGCCTGCCGCAGGGTCTCTGCCTCGGGCAGCATCACCAGGCGCAGGTGGTCGGGTTCCGGCCAGTCAAAGCCGCTGCCGGGCACCACGAGAATATTCGTAGCCCGCAGCAGGTCGCCCGCAAACACTTTGTCATCGGTGATATTGAATTTCTTCACATCCAGCCGGGGGAACAAATAGAAGGCGGCGGTATTCTTCACAAAGGAAACACCACTGACCTGCGAAAGCACATCCACGGTGGCGGCGCGCTGTTCATACATACGCCCGCCGGGGCGCACCATCGAAGCCGGGGTCTCCATGTCTTCCAGTGCCGCCGGCACCACCAGCTGCGCCAATGCATTGGAGCACAGCCGCAGGGAAGTCAGCGCCATAATGCCGCGGCGATATTCTTCCGTTTTGGCACGGGGGCCGCTGATGATCATCCAGCCACAGCGGTAACCGCACAGGCAGTGGGATTTGGAGAGACCGTTCATGGTGATCACCGTCAGATCCGGTGCCAGAGAAGCGGTGGAAACGTGTTCCACTCCATCCAGAGTCAGCCGGTCGTAAATTTCATCGGAGAACACCATCAAATCATGTTCCCGGGCGGCCTGCAACATATCCTGCAGCACCTGGGGATCGTACACCGCACCGGTGGGGTTATTGGGGTTGATGATGACCATGGCCCGGGTACGGGACGTGATCTTGCGGCGCAGGTCGGCCACATCCGGGTTCCAGCCCGCAGCTTCATCGCAGCGGTAAAACACCGGCACAGCACCGGCCAGTCGCACGGTATTGCTCCACAAAGAATAATTGGGTGTGGGAACCAGCACTTCGTCACCGGGGTTCAGCAGGGGCAGCAAAGCAAAGTTCACCACTTCGCTCACGCCGTTGCCAATGAACACATCCTCCGGCTCCACACCTTCAATTCCTTTGTTGCGGGCGTAGGCGGCAATGGCCTGCCGGGCAGCGGGCATGCCCTGGTGGTCGCAGTAAGCCACTGCTTCGGCCTCGTGGCCGGCCAGCGCATTGCGAATGCTCTCTGCCAGCGGGAACCCGAAGGCAGCCGGGTTGCCGGTATTCAGTTTCAGTACATCGATTCCTTTGGCCTGCATACGCAGAGCCTCGTAATATAATTCACCGCGAATATCCGAATGGACATTTTCCATTCGATCAGCCAGATGGATCAAATTCCACACGCCTTTCCCGTCATTCAATATGGTTGCATTAACCTTTATATTATATCAAAAAATACAGAAATAAAAAAGAGAAAAGTCCGTATTTTCCTCAAAAAAAGCGAAGCCGCAGCAGCTCCGCTTTTGTTTATTACACGTTCACCACGCCATCGAAAGCAATTTCCGCCGGGCCGGTCATTTCCACCGCACCGGTGGCCTCATCCCAATCGATGAACAGATCGCCGCCCCGCAGGTGCACCAGCACATGCCGGCCGGTCTTTTTGTTCAGCGCACAGGCCACAGCCACGGCGCAGGCGCCGGTACCGCAGGCCCAGGTCTCTCCGGAGCCGCGCTCCCATACACGCATCTTCACTTCATTCTCCGAAACAAGCTGCACAAATTCAATGTTGGCGCGCTGAGGGAACACCGGGTGCTTTTCCAGGGCCGGGCCAATCTTCTCCAAATCAAGGCTGTCCACGTCTTCCACAAACTGCACGCAGTGGGGGTTGCCCATGGAAACACAGGTGACCCGATAGGTGGTATCGTTTGCTTCCAGCGGCACATCCAGCGTTTCCGGCAAAGTGGTGGGGATCTCTTCCGGTGCAAAGGCGGGCGTACCCATGTTCACCCGCACAGAGGCCACCTCGCCGTTCTCCACGGTGAGGTACAGCGTTTTAATACCGCTGCGGGTATCCACGCGCAGCACTTCCTTTTTGGCAATGCCGCGGTCGTACACAAACTTACCCACGCAGCGAATGCCATTGCCGCACATCATGGCCACAGAGCCATCCGCATTGTAAATTTCCATGCGGCAATCTGCCACATCGCTGGGAAGAATGAGGATGATGCCATCGGCGCCAATGCTGAAGCGCCGGCGGGAAAGGCGCACAGCCAGTTCTTCCACGTTTTCTATCTTTTGTTCAAAGCAGTTGACGTAGATGTAATCGTTGCCAATACCCTGCATTTTCGTAAATTTCAGCTGCATGTCTGGTTTCTCCTTTGCGAATGAGAAAAATCGTAATTATTATTTTAGCGATGTCAAAGGCATCTGTCAACCACCGGCGGCTGTAAACCGTTTTTTCACAAAATAACCGAATCTTCTCCGCTTTCCCCCATGAATCTCGGCAGCCGGCCGATTGACAACTGTAAACTTTTGCTGTAAACTTTTAGCAGAGTTTATTTTACAGAAAGGATCGTTTCTCTATGAAGACCACCCTGTGGGCAATGATCAAAAAATACTGCAAACGCTATTTCATCGATGCACTCAGCGCCATGGCGCTGGGCTTGTTCTCTTCTCTCATCATCGGCCTCATCATCTCCCAGATCAGCAAAATCCCCTACCTTGGCTTTTTGAATGAATATGCTGCCATGGTCAAATCCGATCCCGTGGTGGGCGCCGCCATTGGCGTTGCCACCAGTTACGGCCTGAAAAGCAAACCTCTCGTTATGTTCTCTTCTGCTGCGGCGGGTGCCTTTGGTTACTCCGTGGGCGGCCCGGTGGGTGCATTTGTGGCCGCCGTGTTCGGCAGCGAGATCGGAGGACTGGTCAGCGGTAAAACGAAGATCGATATCATCCTTTCTCCCATTGTTACCATCATTGTCGGCTGTGCCGCGGGGCAGTTTGTGGGTGCCCCGGTGCAGGCTATGATGAGCGGCTTAGGAGCTGTCATCACCGCCGCCACGCTGCTGGCACCCCTTCCCATGGGCATTCTGGTTTCTGTTATTGTGGGCATGGTGCTCACCGCTCCCATCAGTTCCGCAGCCCTGTGCATTATGCTTGGGCTGGATGGTCTCGCCGGCGGTGCTGCGGTGGCCGGCTGCTGCGCCCAGATGATCGGCTTTGCGGTGACCAGCTTTAACGAAAACGGCTGGGGCGGCCTGCTCTCCCAGGGCATCGGCACCTCCATGCTGCAGTTTGGCAACATTATGCGCAAGCCCGCCATTTGGCTGGCCCCCACCCTGGCCTCTGCGGTTACCGGGCCCATCTCCACCTGCATTTTTAAAATGGAATGCACCCCCACCGGCGCCGGCATGGGCACCAGCGGTCTGGTCGGTCAGTTCGGCACCTGGGATGCCATGAGCGCTTCCACCACTCCCTGGCTCGTTCTGCTGGAAATGGCATTGGTTCACTTTATTTTGCCCGCGGTGTTGGCCCTTGCCTTCCACCTGCTGTTCAAAAAGCTTGGCTGGGTAAAAGACGGCGACATGAAGCTGGGCGTGTGATTACATAAACAAACAACAAAACCGCCGAGGGAACGTTCCTTCGGCGGTGATTTTTTGCTTATTTGCGCATACCCATAATGCAATTGTCGTGGTAAATGCCATCCTGCAGTTCGCGCTGGGGCGCCACAAAGTAATGCGTGAACCCGGCCTTCTCATAGCAGCGAATGGCCCGGGCGTTGTGGGATTTCGGGTCAATGGTAATGTGGTCGGCGCCGTACTCTTCAAACAGCATCCGGCAGGTCATCTTCAGCAGGCGGGTGCCAATTCCTTTACCCCGCAGGTCTGTTCTTCCGATGAACAGATCAATACCAAAAACTTTTTCATCATTGCGTACAAAACGGGCGTATTCCTCCGGGGGCAGGTCATTAGCGGCAGCATCCGGTATCTCGCAGAACTGCAGGTACCCAATGGCCTTGCCGTCCAGCTCAATAAAGCAAGGGGTCACGCCTTCTTCCATGTGCTCACGGTAGTAGTTCTGCACACGGGCGTAATCAAAAATTTCGGTCATGCCATCCCAGTATTTCATGGTCTGCGGGTCGGTCATCCACTGCAGGAAAATCCCCAAATCATTTTCGGTCTCTTCCATGGTACGCAAAACAAGGTCGTTTTCTTGTGCAAGAATCGCCATGCAAACACCTCTTTTTACTTATGGTAGCGGGAATGATTGCTGATCTGGAACGCCCGGTAGATCTGTTCGCACAGCATTACCCGCGCCAGCTGGTGGGGGAACGTCATCTTCGACATGGAAAGCTTCTGCCTGCCTTTGGATTTAACCTCCGGTGCCAGGCCAAAGGAGCTGCCAATAATAAACGCAATGCTGCTGGAACTGAGAGCAGCGCTTTCGATCAGTTTGGAAAGACCGGGGGAATCCACCTGCGTTCCCTCTATGCACAGCGGGAACAGCACCGCACCGGCGGCGGCTTCCATGATTTTTTGGGCTTCCTGTTCCAGCGCCCGGCGAATCTCCCCTTCACCGGGGTCATCCGGCAGGCGGGTCTCGGGCAGTTCCACAATAGAGAACTTACAAAACGGCGAAAGGCGGCGGGCGTATTCCGCACAGGCATCCCGCCAGTAGGCTTCTTTCAATTTACCAATGCAAATAATCTTTACCGTCAGCATCAGAACAACACCGTCCGTCCTTCTGTATTTTCCACCGGGGCCACACCCAGCAGGTAATCCACCTGCCGCTGCAGACCGGCGGCTGCCATACGCTGTTCGGCACACTGGTATGCAAGCGCCGGGCGGTTATTTTCCCGGCTCAAATGGGCCAGCATAAACCGGGTGGTACCGCTCTTCGCCAGTTCCGGCAAAAAATTCGCGCAGGCCTCGTTGGAAAGATGCCCGCGGTCGGAAAGAATTCTCTTCTTCAGCGGGTAAGGGTACGAGCCATACCGCAGCATTTCCACGTCGTGGTTCGATTCAATCACAGCAAAATCGCAGCCGGAAACAGCGCTCTTCACTTCTTCCGAAAGATAGCCCAGGTCGGTGGCCACCACCAGCGTGCGGCCGTCCGGGTAACGAATACGGTAGCCGCAGCCTTCGGCACAATCGTGCGAAGTCGCAAAAGGCGTCACTTCAAACCCGGCGCAGGAAAACGCCTGCATACCGTGGGCAGTGCAGGCAAAACTGCCGTTGGCAATGCCCTGCTCCTGCAGCGCCTGCAGCGTACCCGCCGTGGCATACACAGGAATATTATATTTGGAGGCAAACACCCGCAGGCCGCGCACATGGTCCACGTGTTCGTGGGTCACCAAAATGCCCTGCACCGCCATGGGGTCGATCTCCAGGCTTTGCAGCATTTGGGTCAGCTGCCGGGCACTGCGGCCGGCATCTACCAAAATACCCTCGGCGGCAGAACCTATGTAATAACTGTTGCCGGAACTACCGCTGAACAGCGGACACAACCGCGCCAAGGCGCCACGCTCCTTTCAAGCAAAAAAAGAGCCCCAAAAACGGCTTACGCACATCTTTGGGGCACAAAACTCATATTCAGCCCACATGGGTGTTCATGGAGGCGGGATCCACCTTACGGTAGATATCTGCACCCAAACCACGCAGCTTGGCGATCATATCTTCATAACCGCGCTCAATCCGCTGCACTTCTTCACTGGTGCTGGTGCCTTCGGTGGCCAAAGCGGCAATCACCATGGCGGCGCCGGCACGCAGGTCGGTGGCACGCACGGGGGCACACTTCAGCTTTTCCACACCTTCAATCACCGCCAGCTTACCATCCACAGAAATCTGGGCGCCCATACGACGCAGCTCTTCCATGTAACGGAAACGGTTGTCCCACACACTTTCGGTGATGATGCTGGTGCCCTGGGCCAGGGAAAGCAGCACAGCAATCTGAGGCTGCATATCCGTGGGGAAACCGGGATGCGGCATAGTCTTCACGTTGCATTTATTCAGCGGCTTGGTGCGGCGAACACGCACGGAGTCGTCGTTCTCGATGATTTCCACACCCATTTCCACCAGTTTGGCGGTAATGGATTCCAAGTGCTTCGGGATCACATTGGTGACCAGCACATCGCCGTGGGTGGCGGCAGCGGCAACCATATAGGTACCGGCTTCAATCTGATCCGGAATAACAGAATACGTCACGCCGTGCAGATAATCCACACCGCGGATCTTGATGGTATCGGTACCCGCACCACGGATATCGGCGCCCATCATGTTCAGCATATTGGCCACATCCACCACATGGGGCTCACGGGCGGCGTTCTCAATCACTGTCAAGCCTTTTGCCTTTACAGCAGCCAGCATAATATTGATGGTGGCACCAACGGAGACCACATCCAGGTAGATGTTGGCACCGATGAGAGCATCCGTCTTCACTTCGATCATGGCGTTTTCCAGGCTATAGCTGCAGCCCAGGGCGGTAAAGCCCTTCAGGTGCTGGTCAATGGGGCGCACGCCGAAATCGCAGCCACCCGGCAGAGGAGCCAGGGAAGAATGGCAGCGGCTGAGGAAGGCACCGATGAGATAATACGAACCGCGGATGCGGCAGGCAGGCTCATAGGGCACTTCGTTGGTAAAAATGGTGGTGGGGTCAATTTCTGCGGTGTGGCGGTCTGTAAACCGCACACCGGCGCCCATCGCACGCAAAATACCAATCATATCGCGAACGTCGGAAATATCCGGAAGATTTTCGATTACGCAGGGTTCATCACAAATCGCGACCGCAGGAACGATCGCCAGAGCGGCGTTTTTTGCACCGCTGATCTCCACTTCACCGACAAGCCGATTGCCGCCGGTCACTACATACTTGTCCACAAGACACACCCCTAATTGTTTTTTCGGGTCCCGACCAAAACTGGTCATCTATAATCAAAATACAAGAAAAAATCAAAAGCAAAACATGTGCGCAAAAATATTCTACGCTTGCCATACTACTATAATACATTTGGTAATAAAAGTCAACATAAATCCGGAAATACGACGTTTTTTACGGTAAACTATTTCAAATTTTCTGCCTTTGGTGTAAACCATAGCCCCTTTACATCAAAACAGGCACTCTGCCAAATGCAAAGTGCCTGTTCCTAACATATTATGTAAATCAGCGTTTGGTCTGCGAGAAGTAGATCTTCTTCTCGGTGCCTTCCCGCAGGCGTTTAATGTTTTCGCGGTGTTTCCACACCACAATGCCGCCCATCAGCACGGCTACGGCAGTCGCCACCAACACAAAGTCCAAAGGCTTGTCACCCTGCAGCGGGCCGCCGGTGTAATCCACCAGGTAGGTCACCGCAAAGGTAAGCACCGGATAACTGAACGCCGCCAGCACGGAAGACAACGACACGTAACGCCAGATAAAGAAGGTGCCAAAAAACACCAGCACCAGCAGCAAAAACACGCGCCAGTCGGTCAGAGCGATCATCGCAGCTGCGGTAACCACACCCTTGCCGCCGCGGACGTGGAAGTACAAGGGGTAAATGTGGCCGATAAAACAGCACACACCCGCAAAATACACACCGTATTCCGCAAACAGGCCGGTATAGCCCATGGAAGCCGCCGCCGCATAAATCAGGCGGCCGGCCATAACAGCGGCCACGCATTTGAGAAAATCGAACACGAAAGTGAGGGCCGCGGCAGTTTTGCCCACCGCGCGCAGCACATTGGTGGCACCGGCATTGCCGCTGCCGAAGGAACGGATATCTTTCTTAATAAACAGCTTGGTGATGATGATGGACGAGCTGATGCTGCCCAGCAAGTAACCAACCAGAGCGGTCAGCAGTGCCGTAACGATTCCAGCCATGGGTACGCTCCTTTCAATCAGTTGTTCTTGTCGCCGCGTTCACGCAGAATAAACCGCACCGGCGTACCCTCCAGACCGAACACCTCGCGGATACGGTTTTCCAGGTAACGCTGGTAGGAATAATGGAACAGCTCAATGGAGTTGCAGAAGCACACGAATGTGGGCGGCCGGGTAGAGGCCTGGGTCATGTAGAAGATCTTCAGGCGGCGGCCTTTGTCTGTGGGCGGCTGCACACGGGCAGTGGCCTGGGCCAGAATGTCGTTGAGTACACCGGTGGCAATGCGAATGGAGTTGGAGTTGGCCACGTGCTTGATCAGATCAAACAGGCGGTCGATGCGCTGGCCGGTGTGAGCAGAAATAAAGATGATGGGCGCATAGGACATAAACGCAAAATCCTTTTCCAGGTTCTTGCGGTATTCGATCATGGTGTGATCGTCTTTTTCCACAGCGTCCCACTTGTTCACCACAATGATGCAGGCCTTGCCGGCTTCGTGGGCAATACCGGCCACCTTGGAATCCTGTTCGGTAAAGCCTTCGGTACCGTCGATCATAATGAGGCACACGTCGGCACGTTCCACGGCCATTTCGGCACGCAGGTTGCTGTAGCGCTCAATGGTGTCTTCCACCTTGCTCTTGCGGCGCAGACCGGCGGTATCGATGAAGGTAAACTGGCCGTAGGCGTTTTCCACGGTGGTATCGATGGCATCGCGGGTAGTACCGGCAATGTTGGAAACAATGCAGCGGTTCTCACCGGTGATCCGGTTCACCAAAGAGGACTTACCCACGTTGGGCTTGCCGATAACAGCCACACGGATCATTTCGCCTTCTTCTTCCTCGTCCTCTTCCGGAGGAAGATACTGCCACACGGCATCCAGCAGGTCACCGGTACCATGGCCATGCACAGAGGAAACGGCGATAGGATCGCCAAGGCCAAGGTTGTAGAACTCGTAGAACTCCGGAGGCGGATCGCCGATGGAGTCACACTTATTGACACACAGCACCACGGGGCGGCCGCTTTTCAGCAGCATAGAGGCAACTTCCACATCGGTAGCCACCACGCCGGTACGCATGTCCGTCACCAGAATGATCACGTCCGCGGTATCGATGGCGATTTCCGCCTGGGCGCGCATCTGAGAGAGAATGATGTCTTTGGAGGCAGGCTCAATACCGCCGGTATCCACCAGAGAAACCTTGCGGTTCAGCCATTCACATTCACCGTATACACGGTCGCGGGTTACGCCGGGCTGGTCATCCACAATGGAAAGCCGCCGACCCACCAGCTGATTGAAGAGAGTGGACGTTCCCACGTTGGGGCGGCCCACAATGGCAATGATCGGTTTGGACATATGGTCATTCCTTTCCGTCAAACGTTGCCCACAAGCGCATTCAGCATAGCATCGCCGGTATTGCCCACCGGGGTCACCGGCACGCCCAGCGCTTCCTGCAGCTCTTCGCGGGTCATATCGTCCAAGAATATATCTTCGTCCTGTTTTAATGTGGAGATGGGGATCAGCACCTCGTCGCCAAGGTCTCTTCCCTGCAGGGCACGCAGCATATCCTGCCCGGTGAGAAGCCCGGAAACATTCACACAACCGCCAAAAAAGTCGTTGTGCACCGCCACGATCTCCACAGTCAAATTATCCCATTTGCCGACGGTTTCGTCAAGCATGGTTTTCAAAAATGCCGCCGGGCTTTCCCCGGTCACAAAGGTCACCTTACGGGGGGCAGCCGGTTCTTCGGCATCTTCAAAGGCAAAGGCAAATTCGTCTTTCAGGTTGGTCAGCATTCCCACGCCGTTTTCCAGCTGTGCAAAGTCCTCGTAGAACTCCACGCCGGGCAGCGGTTTTTCTGCCAGCAGGTAAAATTCATCGCTGGCATACACCGTGCGCGCGCCGCGTTCTGCCTTAAAGCGGTCACCAAAGGCTTCAATCTGCGCCAGGGTTGCCGCCGCTGTTTCTTTTGTATAGGTCTGCAGTGGGTACAAGCCCTCCCGGTAGCGGGTTACCCCCACCGGCACGCAGGCAATGCTCTGCACGTTTTCTCCCAGCTTATACAGCTCGTTCAGAGAAAACTCCAACTCTTCCCCATCGTTGATCCCCGGGCAAAGCACCAGCTGGCAGTTCACCTGAATGCCTGCCGCGGTGAATCTTCCCAGGTTTTCCAGCACCTGCCCGGCAAAACGGTTGTTCATCATTTTGCAGCGCAGTTCCGGGTTCATGGTATGAACAGAAACATTGATGGGACTGATGTGCATCTCGATGATCCGTTCCACTTCCCGCCGGCTCATGTTTGTCATGGTGACATAATTGCCGAAAAGGAAGGAAAGCCGGGAATCATCGTCTTTAAAATACAGGCTGGGCCGCATGCCTTTCGGCAACTGATCGATAAAGCAGAAGATGCACTTATTGGTGCAGGATTGCTGCTTGTCCATCAGGTAAGTCTCGAATTCCAGGCCCAGAGAGGCGTAACGCCCCTTCAAAATCTGCCGGGTGTGCCGGTCGCCGTCGGGGTTCATAAACTCCACGGAAAGTTTGGATTCCGTCTCGTAAAAGCGAAAATCCAGCACATCGCAAATCTCATGCCCATTGATGGAGAGCAGAGTATCGCCGGCCTGTATTCCGGCCTGTTCGGCCGCACTGTTTTTTGTTATGCCCGTAATCAGAACCGACATACGTTCTCTCCTTTCGTACAAAATTCCTCACATAAAGAAAAATAGAGAAGACCGCGGCCCTCTCTACATTTCTTCGTTAACTTATGCGTCTTTCTTTACAACTTCACGGCCG
>JAFYOA010000437.1 GCA_017547865.1 Clostridia bacterium | reverse complement strand
GACGAGCATCTCCTTTTAAACGGCCTGCGGCTGCTGTACCGCAGAAACACAAAACAGGCAAAAACCGTATAAACGGTTTGCAAATATAGTATTGCGCTGTATCCGCACAGGCGGAACGGCAGCAGGAGGTATTTTTATGAATCACAAACAAATCGTCCGTATGGCCACCCTGGCCATCCTCACCGCCATTGTGGTGGTGCTGCAGCTTCTGGGTTCCTTCATTCGGTTCGGCCCGTTCTCGGTGTCGCTGGTGCTGGTTCCCATTGCCATTGGTGCCGCCCTGTACGGTATGGGCGCCGGTACCTGGCTGGGCTTTGTCTTCGGCATGGCTGTACTGCTTTCCGGTGACGCTGCGGCCTTCCTCACCATCAACGTACCGGGCACCATCATCACCGTGCTGGCCAAAGGCATGCTGGCCGGTCTGGCAGCCGGCTTTATCCACAAGCTTTTGGTGGAAAAGAACAGCTTCCTGGCCGTTGCGGCATCTGCCATTGCCTGCCCCCTTGTGAACACCGGCGTGTTCCTCATCGGCTGTGTGCTGTTTTTCCTGCCCACCATTGCCGAATGGGGCCTGGCAGAAGGTTTTGACAACGTCGCCGCTTACTTGATTGTGGGCATGGTCGGCTTCAACTTCTTGTTTGAAATGCTGGTCAACGTTGTGCTCACCCCGGCCATTGTCCGCATTCTGAAAGTTGTGAAGATTACCAGACGATAAAACATAAAAAAATGCACCCGAAGGAGAACAACTCTTTCGGGTGGTTTTATATATGCCCGGTGCTGTAAAAGTTTTGATCGAACTTTGACAAAAGTTCGTGGGGGTCTTGGGGCCAAAGCCCCTAAGTCGGTTGTCGCAACGGCCGAAACTCCTTTGCGTCCGAGAAGGGCAGGAGGACACCCGTCAGCCATAAATTTGCAGAAGGCAATAACCCGGAACCCACACGCCGGAGGGGTTCCGAACGCAGGCTTAAAATTTCGCAGTAAGTCAACTTCTGCAGCCTTGGGTTTTAGCCTGTAAAGTTCAAATCACCTTGTATCCCCACAAGCGTTTAAAAAAGCTTGACCAAAACTTTTACAGCACGCAGTTTATCGCACCGCGTGCAGCTTATCCACATCTTCTATCCGGAAAGAACTGCGGTACACCGAGAGAATTCCTTCTTCTTCCATTCGCCCGATCTCCCGCGAAAGCGCGCTGCGGTTCGCCCCCAGCAGCGAGGCAAGTTCCTCCCGGTTATAGGGCACCATAAACGAAACGCTGCCCTGCTTTTCCATTTCATCCGCCAAAAATTCTGCAATGCGCCCGCGCAGCGAACGAATGCTGAGATAATTGACCCGCCGGTGCAGCGCCCAGTATTTTCCGGCAATCTCCCCCAGCAAATTCATACGCACCCGGCTATGAAAAGCGCAGTTATTTCCGCAGCCGTTCATCAGCCCTTCAAAAGGCACGAACAGTACCTCTGCCTCCCCCTCGGCCATCACGGTCACCGGGCTTTCCAGGTTTTGCGCAGCCATCAGCACATCGCCAAACACCGCCGGCGGCACCAGCCGCGAAAGCACCATGCGCTCGCCGCCGTAGCCGCTGCTTTCTGCCCGTATCTGCCCCTTCAGCAAAATTCCGGCCTGCGTTACCCGGCTGCCTTGCAGCATGATCGCTTCGCCATCCACATAACTGCGCTGCTGGCAGCCCATGCAGCTGCACAGTTTTTCAATTTCTTCTGCGGTAAGCCCCGCAAAGAGGGCTGATTTTTCCAATAAAAAAAGTTCCTGCTGTGTCATG
>JAFYOA010000436.1 GCA_017547865.1 Clostridia bacterium | reverse complement strand
GCCACACCGGGATGGGATTCCATACCGGCACCCACGATGGACACCTTAGACACATTGGTGTCGTAGGTGTAATCGGAAGCGCCAACGGCAGAAACATATTCACCGATGACTTCCAGCGCAACGTTCAGATTATCTTCGGCAATGGTGAAGGAAATATCCTTGGTGCCGTTGCGGCCGATGGACTGCAGGATGATATCAACGTTGACGTTTTTATTGGAAAGCTTGGAGAACAGTTTGAAGGCAAATCCCGGCTTATCCGGAACGCCGATAACAGAGATTCTGGCGACGTGATCGTCCTTAGCCACACCGCTGATGAGCATTTTTTCCATTTTGTTTTCCTCCTTGACAATGGTGCCCGGCTTGCGCGTCAGGCTAGAGAGAACTTCCAGTTCAATACCGTATTTCTTTGCCATTTCCACAGAACGATTGTGGAGAACCTGAGCGCCCAGCGTCGCCAGTTCCAGCATTTCGTCGTACGAGATGGTGTCCAGCTTTTTGGCACCGGGAATTTTACGGGGATCGGCGGTATATACGCCTTCCACATCGGTGTAGATCTGGCACAGATCCGCATGCATCACAGCGGCAATGGACACGGCACTGGTATCGGAACCGCCGCGGCCGATGGTGGTCATATCCTGGAAACGGTTGATGCCCTGGAAACCGGTAACAATGACAATGTTGCGCTTATCCAGTTCCTTGCGGATGCGTTCCGGGGTCACCTTTTTGATTCGGGCGTTGCCGTAATCGGATGTAGTAAGGAAACCGGCCTGCCAGCCCAGCAGAGAAACAACCGGATAACCCAGCTTTTCAATGGCCATAGCCAGCAAAGCTGCAGAAACCTGCTCGCCGGTGGTAAGCAGCTGGTCCATTTCACGCTTAGACGGCTTTTCGTTGATGGCCTTTGCCTTTTCGATCAGCTCATCTGTTACATCGCCCTGGGCAGAAACCACAACCACCACATCGTTGCCCTTGGCATAGGTACTGGTGACAATATCTGCCACGTTAAAAATATGTTCGGTGTCCTTAACGGAACTACCGCCGAACTTCTGAACGATCAAACCCATACAATTGATCCCTCCAAAAAATGGTTTGCGAATGTATCGTTGACTTAGTCCACAGAGACCCGTGCGCCGACGGAATCGACGCTGTGAATCTCAATGTTCCAGCCGGTAATGCCTTTATCGGCAAAGTGCTTTCTGCAGTGCTGCAGATAATTTTCGCTGTCTTCTGCGTTGATAATAGCGCAGATGGTGGGGCCGGCACCACTGATGTAGGTACCCAAAGAGCCCAGCTCGTAACTGATTCGGAACACCTGCTCGCAGTTTTCAATGAGGCCCATACGGTAAGGCTGGTGGATCTTATCCTGCACGGCCACCCGCAGGTTGTGCAGGTCACCGGAGAAAAGCGAGGCCATCATTAAACCGGAACGGGACAGATTGTACACCGCATCCTGTCGGCTGTATTCCATAGGCAGAGCCGCACGCGCCTTCTCTGTTTTCAAACTGAAGGGCGGGATCATCAGCGCAAAGCGGAAACGATCGGCCACAGGGACGGTAACGCTGTACACACGGTTGGCCTCCATAGCGGAAACCACCAAGCCGCCGGAAATAGCCGGGCTGGTGTTATCGGGATGGCCTTCAATGCGGGCAGCCAGGTCGATCAGTTCTTTTTTTGGCAGCGGACTGCCAATGAGACGATTGGCACCCAACAGGCCGGCCACAATACAGGCAGAACTGGAACCCAGACCGCGGGCCATGGGAATATTGTTTTCCTGCACAATACGAAGACCGGGCATTTTTTTGCCGCAGAACTCGTACAGGTAATTGGCAGACCAGTAGATCAGGTTATTTTCATCCGTTGGAATATCGGTATCATCCTTGGAGGAGATATCGATGTAATCTTCCTCTTCCATCCACACGCGGTTATATTTGGTGAGAGCAATGCCCAAAGAGTCAAAGCCGGCACCAAGGTTTGCGCTTGTGGCGGGAACATCGATACGAATCATGGAAAACGATCCTTTCTGAGATCAAGATCAGAAATCGGCAATGCGCAGGCAGTTGTGCACCTTCATACCCTGGGCACGCAGCGTGGTCAACTTCTCGTCGATTTCATATTCCGGCATCACTTCGGTTGCAAAAGCGAATTCATTGGGAGCCTCGTTCTGACGAGCCAACAGGTGAATTTCGCCGAACAGTTCCCGAATCTGTTCCAATGCAGTTTTGGTATCGGGAGCACTGGCATGCACCAGAACGGCATTTTCGTCGTTTTTATAATCATCCACATAGCCCTCTTCCGCATCGCTCCAGAAGAGATACTTACGGGCGGCAAAATGCTTTACGCAGTCGATGATATCGGCCACTACAGCGCTGGCAGTGGGCAGCTTGCCCGCTCCCTTGCCATAGAACACCACGTCACCGGTGGCATCGCCACGAACAAGAATACCGTTGAAAACATCGTCCACACCGGCAATCTGGCTGGCGCGGTCAATGACCATGGGTGCCACGATGATGCGGACACGGCCGTCTTCCAGACGCTTGACACGACCGATCAGCTTGATGACACCGCCCCAGGCTTCCGCATAATCCACATCCGCCATGGTCACACCGGTAATACCCTCGGTATGAACGGAATCGGGGTACACGTGCTTACCATAGGTAAGCGATGCCAGAATGCAGATCTTGCGGCAAACGTCCAGACCTTCAATATCCGCAGCAGGATTGCTCTCGGCATAACCATATTCCTGCGCCAGCTTCAGTGCATCCGAAAACTCCATCTGGTCACGGATCATTTTGGTGAGGATGAAATTGGTGGTGCCATTGAGAATACCGGCAATCTCCGTAACCTCGTTGGCGGCCAGGCACTGGCTGATGGGACGAATGATCGGAATGCCGCCGCCCACAGAAGCCTCGAACAGGAAGTTCAGGTTCTTTTCCTGGGCAATCTGCAGCAGTTCGGCGCCCTTCATGGCCACCAGTTCTTTATTGGAAGTGACCACGCTCTTCCCTGCCAGCAGGCAGCGCTTCACGTATTCGTAGGCCGGGTGCAGCCCGCCCATCACTTCCACAACGATGCGAACTTCTTCATCGTTGATGATATCTTCGAAATCTTTGGTAAATTTTTCGGCATAGGGTGCATCGGGGAAATCGCGCAGATCAAGGATATGTTTGACGCGGATCTCTTCTTTGGCGCGGCGCTGAATGCTCTCTGTATGCGAAGTGAGCACTTCCAAAACACCGGAACCGACCACACCGTGACCCATGACGGCTATATAAACCATAGTATGTACCAGCCTTTCCCGTTGGTTACTGATTTTCAGAAATCGATTCGATCTTCAGCACGCCGTCCACCTGCAGCAAGCTGCTCAGCAGAACATCCACCGTACTGGTCATCCGTTCGGTGCGCACCGCAATGGAAACAGTGGCACGGCCGCCGGTAGGAATGTTCTGGTTGACCGTAAGCACATTGGCTTTTACGGAATAGAACACAGACAGCACAGACATCAGCACACCGGGGCGATCCTGCAGCAATGCCTGAATGGTCATAATGGAAGATGCATCGTTTTTGGTATAGGGAAACACGTAATCGCGGTACTTATAAAAGACACTGCGGGAAATTCCCACAGCGCGCACCGCTTCGCTTGTATTCTGCGCTGTGCCTTCAGCCAGGCGGCGCTTCACTTCAATTACTTTTGCAAAAACATCCGGCAGAACTTTTTGGTCTACCAGCAGATAAGAAGAATCGCTCATTGTCTTTCTCCTGTGCACCGTTGTATTGTGATAGAAAACAGTTTACCACATTCGCTGGGGATTTGCAATAAGAAAAAACAGAAAGCCGCCTCTGTTCACCGGAAAAAAGAGACGGCTTTCGGCTAAAACTTTTGGTTATTTTGTTAGCCCGCAGCGTTGTTGGAAGTCACCTCTTCGCTGCTCACAGGATCCTCGGAGGAAGTTTCCTCTTCGGAAGATACCGGTT
>JAFYOA010000435.1 GCA_017547865.1 Clostridia bacterium | reverse complement strand
TAAAAAGGCTTTTACAAATGTGCCGGTGTATATTGCCTCTTTGATTCGACTGGTTGTACTCCCGGCTGTGGCGATCGGCGTGTTGTACTTAACAAAACTTGAATATGCGCTGGCGTTGTGTGTAGTGTGTAATCTGGCGATGCCTTTAGGCCTTAGCCCCGTAGTTGTGCCCGCTGGCTATGGTAAAGATACCTCTGCGGCGGCCGGCATGGCACTGATCAGCCATTTGCTTTCCTGCGGAACGATACCTCTGATGTTCTGGCTCTTTTCTTTGATTGTAAATAGGGGAGGTAATTGTAATATGAAAAAACTATTTGCGTTGTTTTTATGTGCTTGTATGATTCTTTCACTGGTTGCTGGCGGAGGATCCGATGGTGCTGATGCAGTCACAGTCGTAAATACCACTGGAAATGCAGAAAACACTGACACACAGATTGCTGGCGGTGTGTTCATGGCCGGCTTTGGCAGGGTTGATATTACCCCGAAAGAATCGGTACCTATGGCAAGTTATGGCGACGACCGTGAGCGTTTGAGTACCGGTTTGTACAGCTATTTGGAAGCGCGTGCTGTGGTGGTGCAGGATGCAGAAGGCGGCATGTTGGTGTTTCTTACCGGCGATGTCAGTTGGGCACCGAATCGCTTGGCAACACCTGTTCGGGCGCAGCTCGCATCTAAGCTGGGCATTCCGGAATCCAATATAATCGTAAGCGGAACCCATACCCATTCCTCTGTATCTACGAGTTTGGCGGATATGCCAGCTGTTGGTCGCTTCAATGAGCAGTATATTCAGGGCATGGTAAAAGCCGCCACCGATGCAGTTGCAGATCTGAAACCGGCAGAGGTTTATGTGGGCAGCGTCATGACTGAGAACATGAACTTTGTGCGTCGCTATTTCATGGATGATGGCAGCTTGGATGGTGATAACGCCTACGGAACGGGAACAAAACGTGTGGCGCACGAAACTGAGGCAGACGGGGAACTGCAGCTGATGAAATTTGTTCGTGAGGGTGGCAAGGATATTCTGGTGTCTAACTTCCAGGCTCATCCCCATTTGGAAGGAAAAACGACCAATCTGTCTGCTCAGACGGTTGGCACCATTCGCGATGAAGTGGAAAAACGTTTTAATGCCCATGCGCTGCATTGGCAGGGTGCCGCGGGCAATGTAAACTCCGCCAGCAGTTTGGAAGGGGAAACCCGCACAACTGACCGTGTTGAATACGGAAAAATCATGGGCGATTATATCGAAACAGTGTACAACGATCTTACCAAAGTAGAAACCGGCCCCGTTCAAGTTCGTGATGTAACGCATACAGCCGAGGTGAATCATATGTACGATCATATGGTGAACCAGGCGCAGGATGTTGTGACCTACTTTAACAGCGGGCATACAGCTTCGCAAACCGCTACCTATGCTCACCAGTACAAGGATGGCAATGGTCTTCGCATCAATTCTTACTATCATGCGAATCGTATCCTGGAAAATTCCAGGCTGGGTGCACCTCAGGATATGTATTTGCTTGCATGGAGCTTTGGC
>JAFYOA010000434.1 GCA_017547865.1 Clostridia bacterium | reverse complement strand
TGCCCAGCTGCACTTCCAGCAAAGTCTCGCCCGCCTGCAGCAGGCCGGTCACATCGTAGGAATAGTAATACACCCGATGGGTGGTCTCATCGAACAGTGGGTATCCGAATTCATTCAGACGGCGGGGCTCATAGTCGGTTACCACAGGCACAAATTTATCACTGCTCACGGGCTTGCCGTTGAGCATAGCCTCAAAATACCCCAGGCCGGTGATGTACAGCACAGCCGACTTCACTTCTTCCAAAATGAAACGGCGGCGAATGACCGGGCTTTCGCAGGCAGCATCGGCACCGATCCACAAAGCACCTTCCAAGGGTGTTTTCTGTGTCATCATAAGTAAGTCCTCCTTTTTTGCAAAGGCTCTTCTGCCCGTAGCATAACACAGGCACAGGGCTTTGTCAACGGGAAGAATCTTGTCAAACCGACGGGTATATGTTATACTGTTATAAACAAAACTATACATTGAAAGGATCGTTGCAATGAAAACCGGGTTGGTTTTGGAAGGCGGCGCCATGCGGGGGATGTTCACCGCCGGGGTGCTGGATGTTTTTATGGAAAACGGGATCACTTTTCCCGGGGTCATCGGCGTTTCTGCCGGGGCTGTGTTTGGCTGCAATTTAAAATCCAACCAGCCGGGCCGGGTGATTCGCTACAACACAACCTACAGCCGCGACCCCCGGTATGTCAGCCTGCGTTCTCTTATCACCACCGGCGACCTGTACGGTGAGCAGTTCTGCTATCACGAGCTGCCGGACAAGCTCGATCCTTTCGACTACGAAACATTTGCCAATGCTCCCATGGAGTTTTACGTGGTGGCCACCGATGTGACCACCGGCAAACCCGTATACCACCTATGCGGTACCAACGGCAAAAAAGAGCTGCAGTGGCTGCGGGCTTCCGCCTCCATGCCGGTGGTTTCCCGGGTGGTGGAAGTGGACGGCCATTCCCTTTTGGACGGCGGCGTGGCCGATTCCGTTCCTCTGCAATATTTTGAAACCCTGGGTTACAAGCGAAACGTTGTGGTGCTGACCCAACCGGCAGAGTACCGCAAAAAGAAAAGCCGCCTGGCCCCCTTGATGAAGCTGGCGCTGCGCAAGTACCCCCGCCTGGCCGAAGTAATGGCCCGCCGGCACGAAGAATACAACAAAACCATCGAATATATTCGCTCCCGGGAAGAAACCGGGGCCGTGCTGGTGATTCGCCCGGAAGAATCGCTGGGCATTTCGCGCACGGAACGCGACCCGGACAAACTGCGGGCTGTGTATGCCCTGGGCCGCAAAGCCGCCGAAGCAAAACTGGAAGAAGTCCGGGCTTTTCTTCAAAAAGAATAATAAAAGAAAAGCGCCTCTGTTTTTTTGCAGAAGCGCTTTGTTTTTTTAGGTTTATTCTTCCGGAGTCAGCTTGTTGGGGTTAAAGGCAATACGCACCTTGCCGTAATCCACGTAATAGGCGCGGTAGGCGGGCTGCATATTGGGGTTATGCTGCACCTCGGCGGTTCCGTTCAGAATGCTGCGGCAAATGTGCAGGCAATCATCCAGCACACGGTCCGGCATGGCAAAGCAGGTCTGGCTGCCGCCATAGCCCACGTGGCTGTTGAAATTGCGGTCGAACTCTCCGCGGCGGGCATCCAGTTTTTCGATGCCGCGCAGGGCGGTGGTCACATCGGTCACCAGGCCAAGGTTCACGTTGCAGGCATCGCCGGAGAACAGAATGCGGCTGTACGGATCGAGGAAGCAGATGCTGCCGGGGGTGTGGCCCGGGGTGTGGATGACCTCCACATCGCGGCCGCCCAGATGGAAGATGTGGCCCTCCTCAATGGGAACGATTTCTTCCGGCGGGTTTTCGTAAATCTTCACGTCCTCCGGGGTAATGCCGTAAATGCTGCTGCCCCGGGCGTTCATCATATCAATGTACCCGCGGATCATACCGGGATTGCTGTTTTTCAGGCCTTCCACGTCGTCTTTGTGTACATAAATGCGCTTGAACTGGGGTGCGCCGGCATCGTGGTCACCGTGGGCATGGGTCAGCACCACATCGTAGGGTTTATCGGTCAGGGTCTCCACAATTTCTTTCAGCGGGCAAACCGAAACGCCTGCATCCAGCAGCAGGGCGCGTTCTTCCCCCACCAGAAGGAACATGGTCGTCATGCCGTATTCGTTGATGGTATAGGTATTTTTGGCGATCTCGCTGATCGGGGGATTTCTCATGGTTACACCTCCGGGTAAGAATACGGTGTGCCCATAAACCCAAGCTGTTTGAAATCCTTGTAATTATGGCGCACAATGTAATCTACATACGCAGTGACCATACGGCCGGCGAGGACATAGCCCATGGGGTTCATGTGGCCGCCCAAGAAGAAATGCTCTTTGAACTCTTCGTCCTGCACCGGGCTGTAGCGGCGCATATCCATCACATAGCTGTTGGGGAAAAACTCTGCCATATC
>JAFYOA010000433.1 GCA_017547865.1 Clostridia bacterium | reverse complement strand
GAAGGACAAGAACGCCATGAGCGGCATGATGCAGATGCTGGGCGGCTTTACCCTGCTGCGCCTGACCGGCATGCTGACCATGGTGGGCGTGCAGCTTACCAAAGAAGAGCTGCTGGCCATCAACGCCAAGCTGAACAAAATTAAGAAACCCAAGCAGAAGAACAAGTAAGCATAAAAAATCGGCTCCTCTCTGAAAAGAGAGGAGCTTTTTCTATAGTCAATACCGTTCTAAGTTTATTCGGATTTTAAGAAGAGAAGTGTACCCCGCAAAACCAAACTCCAAACCGTTTTCATTAGCAGCACCTCCATAAATTTATTAAACGATCGTTTTTGATCGCTATAAACTTTGTACTTCCGTCGCACACTCAATCGGCACGATCACGAATTTAAATCATCAAACAACGGATAATGTTCCCCGCCATAGTTCTTATCCAAATAACCAGCACCGCTATAGCAGAGAAGCATCTCTCTTGGGCCGGTACGATTTGTTTGGCCTACGCTCATGTTCGGATAGTACCGGGCTTCAAAATCCGTCGGTTCAACACCATCCGGTAAATATCGCCAGAATCCTTGCCTCATCGGTTCACCGTATTCCTTTATCAATTGCTTTTCTGCATATTCAACTTTATCCAAAGAAGTTACAGCGTGCGAAGCATCCACCTCGATCATGGCAGCTACGGAAACCAGCCGAACGATGCCGCCTTTGCTGGCACTGAGAAAACCAATGTACACCTGGTAGCGCTCGTTCTCCGAAAGCGCCAGCTTGCCGGGATAGGTGTATCCCAACTTTTCAGCTTGCTCCGTCGTCAACGTCCACAGTTCGCTGTCGCGTCCGTATGTATTTGCGGGTCTGTGCGTTATTTCATCCGCAAGTCCCACATCTTCCAAAACCTCGTAGGCTTCTTCCAATGTCATGCCCCAATAGAGTTTTTTAAAAGGGGGTTCTATCATATCCGGGGTAGTCCATTCTTTGTACAACAAAACGCATAATACAACAGTCACGGCCATGCAGCAGACAGGGATCACAATTCCCAGTTTTTTCTTCCACGACATTCAAGTCACCTCTTTTTCAAAATAAATATTATCCACAATTTAATTCTAACAAACTAATGATAAACTGTCAACAAAAACCACACCCTCACATTGCATAAACTTTTTAGGTAATATTTATATAAAAGAACAAGCCCCGCTCTTCTTGCAGAACGGGGCAGATTTTATTCTTTTACACCGGCGGCTTTGCGGATATTCCACTCATTGGCTTCCAGTTTTGCGTAAGCTTCTTCTTTGGTGCAGTGGCAAATATCGGCGGTAATGCGCACCATGCGGTCCTTCAGCTTAATGTTCATGGGGCGCAGGTTCACCATCATGTTTTCGTACACCTTGCCGTTTTTCACCATGGCGCAGGTGGTAAGAATGTTCATCACCATTTTGTGGGCGGTACCGGCCTTCATGCGGGTGGAGCCGGTGATGACCTCCGGGCCGGTATCTGTGCAAATGCAGATGTCGCTTTCCTTTTCAATGGGGGTATCGGGGTTGCAGGTCAGGGCCACCGTCACCGCGCCCAGCTCGTGGGCCTTTTGCATGGCGCCTACCACATAGGCTGCCCCACCGGCCACAGAAACACCCACCAGCACATCCCCGCGGGAAAGGCCGTGGGCCACCACATCGGCCGCGCCGTTGTCTGCACGGTCTTCGGCGCCCTCGCCGGCGGCAAACATGCATTCTCTACCGCCCGCAATAATGCCCGTCACCATGCTGCGGTCCACGCCAAAGGTAGGCGGGCATTCAGAGGCATCCAGCACACCAAGACGGCCGGAGGTACCCGCACCGATGAAAAACAGCCGTCCGCCGTTGGCAAACGAAGCGGCAATGGCATCCACCGCCAGGGCGATGTTTTCTTTTTCGGCCTCCACCGCCCGCACAGCCACGTAGTTTTCTTCCGCAATCACCGAGACCATTTCCAGGGTGGTCATTTGATCGATGTGCATGGTTTTCGGGTTGCGCATTTCAGTTTTCAGCATGGTTTTCTTCTCCTTTTATTGCAGCGTAGCCGCGCATAAAGTTTTCTTTAAAGTTTTCGCCCTTTTCGCCAAACAGGCGGCAGCACCGGGCGCAGGCACCGTAAATCTGGGGCGTATCCAAAAAGATCAGCTGCAGCTGGGGCTGCAGTTTTTTCTGCAGGAAAGGCAGCAGCACATCTTTTTGCGCCGTAAGCCCGCCGGAGATCACCACCGCCGGCCCGGCATTGTACTGTTCCACCGCCCGGTTAATAAGAAATGCCAGGCGGCTCATGTTTTTCTCAATGATCTCCCCGGCCACGGCATCGCCCTGTTCGAAAGCTTTGAACACCAGCGCCGCAAAGGAGGCGATCTTTTCTTTTGGGTAAGTATACAGCACGTTGATCTTATCCCACACGTTGCCGGCCAGTTGTTCTTCCAGCATGGGCTTCAGCAGTGTAGCGGGGCCAAAGCCGTCGTTTTCCGCCAGCGCGGCGCAAACGGCATCCCGGCCAAAATCGTAGCCGCTCCCGCCGGAATCGAACAAATATCCCCAGCCGCCCAGCCGCTGCAGGCCGTCTTCTGTTTTGGCATACACAATGGAGCCCGTGCCGCAGATGACGGCAATGGAACGGCCGCTGTGCTCCGTGCAGGAAATAACATTGTAAATATCGGTCTTCAGGTCTATTTTCAAATCAGGGTAATTCTTCTTCAAAAACGCCAGCATGCTGCGGTTATTCTCGCCGTTTATACAGCCCGCCACACCGGCATAAAACCCGCCAATGCGGTACTCCTCCGCCAGCATGGTGTCGATGCCCTTCTGCATGACCGCCTGTGCCGCCGCAAGCCCCACAGAATTGGGGTTGCTGCCGCCCAGCACCAGCCGCTTCAAAATCTTCCCCGCCTGGGTGAACAGCACGAACTCCGTTTTGGTGCCGCCGCCATCCGCTGCCAACAGCATCTTTTCACCGGCAGGCTCTTCCCCGCCGCTTAAAAGCGTATCCACCGAAACGCCAAGCGCTTCCGCCAGGCGGCAAAGGTTTTCCAGCTCCGGCATGGATTTACCCGTTTCCCATTTAGAGACATTCTGCGCCGTAACAAACAACTTTTCCGCCAGCTCCTGCTGGGTAAGCTGCCGCATACGGCGGTAGTTTTTAATATTTTCAGCCAAAAGTTCCGGTTCGTACATTCTTCCCGCCCCTTTCTGTCTTCATCTTAGCACAAAAAATCATCGTATGCAATCATCATTTGTCCATTGCATTCAAAAACGCAACCAACGGTTGTTTTTTCAAAACAAAGAAAACCGGGCTGTTTTTTCAGCCCGGCTTTCGGTCGTGTGTCTTATTTCATCTGTTTCCAGTCGTCCAGCGTGATCCGGTATTCTTCCGCATCGTACTGCTTTCCGGCTTTTTCGTACTTCGCGTTGTGCTTCGCCACGAAATGCATTCCGGCTTTCTGCATCACTTTTCCCGAACCCGCATTTTCGCTCATATGGTCAGCAACGATCGTCTTCATTTCCATTTTATCGAAGGCGAATGCAAATACCGCCCGCAGAACTTCGGTTCCAAAGCCCTGCCCCCAGTAGTCTTTTCCAAGCATATCTACAAGGGAATAACTTAAGTTCTTAAACATAACGCTTATCTCCTATTAAAAAT
>JAFYOA010000432.1 GCA_017547865.1 Clostridia bacterium | reverse complement strand
TCGAACACGGCGTTTTCGGCCAGCCAGTCATGGATGACCAGCAGCTTCTGCACGTCGGTGGTCTTGTTGGGCAGAGCATCCACAACTTCCATGCAGGCGTCGCGCATGGCCAGCAGCTCGCCGCCGTAGTAGTACACATAAGCCATAAAGGCCTGGGGCAGCATCTGCACCATCTGAATCATCTGTGCAGGGGGGATATCCTGGTCGGGATCCAGGTTGCACAGGGTCTTCAGGGCAGCCATGGGGTTGGCTTCGGTGTTCTTGGAGGTCCAGTAATCGGTGGAAACGCCGAAGTAATCGGCATGGTCCTGATTAAAGGCGCTCAGTACAGAGTAGTAGTAAACAACTTCGGCAGCACCGTTGTCCTGGGGATCAGAGGTGAACATACCGATGTAGTTGCCGTTTTCATCCATGGGGGGGATCATGACAGCCTGAGAAGGATCTTCCACGATCTGGCCTTCAGCGTTCAGGAAGTTGCCGTTTTCATCCATCAGGGGGGTCAGGCCGGCGTAGAAGCTGTCGTCCATGAACGTACCGATCTGCATTTCGGTGTAGTGCATGTACATGTCTTCGGTTTCGCCTTCGCCCAGAACAGGCTTTTCACCAACATTCACGGCTACAGTGGAGTAGTCGGTCATCTTGATGTAAATATCCTGTGCCATGGAGAAGTTGGCCATTTCATCTTCTTCGGTTTCCGGGTCATCGGCATACACAATGTGCTCGCCGCAAACGCCGCAGTCGAATTCGATGGTGGTCAGCTGGTGGTACACACTGGGCAGAATGCCGGTGGTGATCTCACCGGTCTCGCCGTTGTACAGCAGGCCGCCGTTGGCAATGGAATCGTTGAACGGCTGTGCAGCGGCACCGGTGGCGGCATCGTAATAGGTGCCGGTTTCATCCGGATAGTACAGCATATTGCCGGCTTCGTCCACCAGGCAATAATTCTCATCCATGCGGAAACGACGTGCACCCTCGGCGGTCAGGTAGTAACCCTCGTCATCCATGTAGAACACGGGGGAGTAGTCCATGGCCTGTACCCAGGTGAATTCCGGCTCAGCGCTGCCGGCATAGCCCAGATCTTCGCCTGCGGTGCTCTTCACCAGCAGCATACGGGCGTCGGTAGAAGTGTACTCACCGTCGCCGTTCAGGTCGTCCTGGGTGGTCAGGGTGTACTCGTGACCAATATCGGCACCGGTGGTCATGAACAGCAGCATACGGGCGTCGGTAGAAGTAACATTGCCGTCTTCGTTGTAGTCACCCAGCAGCTTCTGCAGCAGCGTATGATACTGGCAGGCAGCCCGCATGCCAAAGGTGGCAACGGGAGCAGCTTCCATGGTGTCAACAGCATTCTGCGCGGCATTGGTGTCAACATCCACTTCTACGTCTGCATTGGCGAACTCGTCACCCATCGCTTCCATGGCGGCGGCATAGCCTTCGCTCACGTCAAAGCCGATGCGGGTAACCTTACCGCCGCGGGTCGTAAACTTCAGGTCGCTTACGGCATTGTACATGTAGTACTCGTTGAGGATCTCTTCCATGACAGCAGACATGGTTTCCAGGTCCAGGCCGAAAGCAGACACATCGAACTTACCGGCGGAAAGAGAATCCTTCAGATCGGTGGCGATGGTGTTCTTGACCGTTTCATAGGTCATTTCGGTGGCTTCTTCCACGCTGGCCACAAGGTCCTCATCCGGTTCCTCTTCAACCTGCGTGATGTTCTGCGCCTTCAGCTCCTGGATCATATCCCAGATCAGTTCCTGAGAACTGGTGAAGGGATGGAGCTGGTCCGCAGAAACATGGTTTGCCTGAACAGTAAACTGACCAGGCTTGTACCCTGCTGCCATTGCGGTACCGGTCAGGGGCGTTGTCACCATGGACAATACCATAACCAGAGCCATGCAAAGCGGCAGAGCGCGTTTGAATAGTTTCATCGGGTTTTACCTCCCTATTATTTCCCGCCGCGCAGAGCGGGTTTTATAATATATCAATCAGCGTCTGCATACGCAGGCCGCGGATCTACAAATGTACTGTCGGCAGAGTTGTCCTGAATCCGGGCAAGCATCTGCAGGCTTTGAATGTGGTGGGTAAGAAAACTGTTGATCTCGTCGTAGGTATCCATCACACCTTCGCTGCGGTCCCATATACTGTTGAAGAACTCCAGGTAAATGCTTCGCATCTCCGGCCCGTTGATCCGCAGCAAAAGGTTATCCTGCTGGTTTACGGTGAGCAGACGAAGATACGAGTGGGAAGAGGAGAGGAGCATGGTGGGCTTGGTTTTGTACTGAAAGTCCGAAACCAGCGGTTCGCGGATGATTTTGACCCGGGTGGAACCGGGGGTGTTCATCAGCTGGTGGAAATACTTCATGGCGCTGGTACGCTGGCGGTAATTTATATGCAGGTTGGTGTTGAAGAAGTCCACCTCGCCGTTGACCACCAGGTTGGAAATAGCGGTGTCACTTACCAGCAGCCGCACGTCACCGCTCTGCAGCACCGCTTTGGCCAGCTGGTGCACATGTTGCAGATGGGCACGGTTGTAGCCTTTGGCGGCAAAGATCGGGTCATCCAGCAGCTCTTCAAACAAATCATCCGGTAGCAGGATTTCCGTGGCCTGGGACAACATCCAGCAGCGCTCCGGCGCAAGCAGAGCATGCACGTAGTCCATGGAGTCACCCAGCAGGTCTGTCATTTCCAGCTTGCGGAACAGCAGGGCATCCCGGGTGCAGAAAGACTGGATATCATTATATAAAGGAAGGGAATATTCGGCACCTTCGCATACCGCCACCGAAGCACAGGTGTCGCGGCGAACAAGCACACCGGAAATGCAGAAATCATCCCGCACCACAAACATGGCTTTGCCGTGGGCAAAATCGCCCTGGTACAGCTGAAAATCCACGTTGGCCAGGTTCACCAGCATGCTGGTAATGAACAGCGTGTTTTCAATGATGTTCTGGTGGGCCTTCTCCAGATTGATGAGCATGGAAAAATGCACATCGGGGAAGGAATACTGCATGCCGGGCTGCTCATCTGCAAGAGACACGATCTGCAGCCGGTATTCACTGTCCATGTAGAACAGATCCATGGCCGCCATAATGTTCAGCGATTTCACTCGCCGCAGCACCGGGTGGTGCATTTTGGAGAGAAATTTCTTCATGGAAATTTCCGGAAAATACGCCAGTTTGGGGGCAACAATGTTGCCGCTGTTCTGCTGCAGTTCCTGCACATAGTAGTAT
>JAFYOA010000431.1 GCA_017547865.1 Clostridia bacterium | reverse complement strand
CGCATCGCCCAGCTTGCCCAAAGGGGTATACCAAATGCCGTTGGCTTCGCCGGCAGGAAAAGCATTTTCTTCTTCGGCGGCAATGTAACCCTGGCTTTTCGGCAGGCTGGTTTTCTGCGCTTTGTCCACCTTGATAGACGTGCTCAGCGTGATGCTGCCCGTATTGTTGTTCACCTGGGTAAACGTGGCATCGGCGGGAATGTACCAGATCGCACTGCCGTAAGAAAAATAGCAGCCTTTCATCACAGCCGCCGCAGAAACGCTGGAGACTGTAACGCTTTTGGGCGATACCAGCACAAGCTTGCCGTTCCCTATCACGGTTTCTTCGGCATAGCTGCAGGTCTCCCAGGTGTCGGTGAGGTCTGTGTTGCTTTTGGAAGAAACCGTGATGCTTTCTGCCTCTGCCAAAAGAATCGTGTTCGGCTCGCCGGTGAACATTTCCCATACATACAGGTCGGCGGTATTTTCTGCGGCAGTGGGGATGATCCCCAGCTCGGCGGCGGTTTTGTTGCCGCGCAGGGGTACGCCGTTGATGCTGGGCTGGTTTTTCAGGGCGTTGTAGTCGGTTGTGCCGGTGGTTGTGCCGGTGCTGGTTCCGCCGGTCTGCTCCAGTGCTTCAATGCGTTCTTCCAGTGTACGGAAATGCAGAACTTCTGCCGGGGTGTACACATACTCCGGAGGCTTGGGGCGGCTGGTCACCCCAAGGCGGCCCTCCACCCGGGTGATGTCACCCTCCGGGGTTCGCACATAGGCAAACAGCACAATATCGGCGGCTGTCTGCAGCAGTTCGTCCGGTACAGGCACCGTGGCACCCTCGCCGCTTGGGGTGGGGTGAACGGCCAGCGTAAGGCCAGGGCGAACAAAATGCACCGTGTCGGTTTCCGTCAGCCCGTCACAGCGCAGGGTGAGGCCGGTATCCCACTGGTAGGCGGAAGACCGGCCGTCGGTCAGTTCAAACATAGCAAATCTCCTTTTTCAAAATTCGACCGCAGCCGGGCAGCCGTTTGCTGCCGCGGGGGCCGGGGTAAGTTTCTGCCGTGCCGTGGCGTACACCGCAGAAACGTCCCCTGTTTTTAGTGTAGAACAAATGTTCGTGTTTGTCAACCGGTTTTGCAGAAAAGTTTTGAACCCGGCCAAAGCCAGTTGAAAAAACCGCAGAAAAAGGGTATAATGAATAAAACGTATATTTTTGAATCGTACGGAGGATCATCATGGAAGATATTGAACTGTTCGACTGCCCGCAGTGCCAGGGCGTGGGTTATATGGAAGAAGAAAGCGGCTGGTGCGTGTACGTTTCCTGCATCGACTGCGGCTGCCACACCGTGGAAGTTCCCTTCAATTCCGAAGAAGAGAAGGCCGAGGCCATTAAAAGTGCCGCCCGCCTGTGGAACATGGGCAAAGCCATTTCCAGCGCCCGCGGGGAATAATCTGCAAACAAAAAACCGGCAGTTTTCTGCCGGTTCTTTTATTCTGAGGCATATATGGACAATTCAAGTTTTATGGCATCATCATATTCTTCGGTATCTAAAACGAATTCAGCATCACCAAAGTTTTTTGAAACATATCCATCCTCAGGTTTATAATTCAAAATCCACTGCTCCACTTCATCGATATTTATATACTCAGTGTCAAAGAATGAAGCACATACTAATATGTAATCAATGTCATTATTGAAAGTGGCAAACTTTGCGATTTCTATCTCAAGATTCTTATTTGCAAATAAATCGTAGGATTTGTCATACGTGTTGTACTCGTTGTTTGCACAATATACAAACCATTTTTTATTGATATCTGATTGAGTAAGGGAATGATCTTCCCACCAGTTATAATCACGATTGCTTTTTAACATATCTTCAATAGTCTTAGCGTTTGTACCGTTGATGACTCCGTCAGTCATAAATGCATTATCAACAATGGAAGAAACGCGTTCTGTTGGACTACTACCATCAGCGTCGACGGTACTATTTGTCTCCAAATAAAGAGCAGATGTTTTACAACCCGTTGCTGTTACTAAAATTACAAATAATAGCACACACAAAACTACTAAACTGGATTTTTTCATCATGCGACTCCTTTTTAGAAGAATATTGAATTTGTGTATAAATAGTATATCATTTTTTGACTTTTATTCAATATGGTTATTGAGAAATATATTGAAATATTTTATTTTATAATATTATTCGAATTCTTTGAAGGAGACAGCATCTCCAAAACGAAAATCAATAAAACTAACCGATCTGATTTATTTTATATCACTAATTTGGGGAAAAATTATTTGCGAGTGATTTCGGAATGAGTTCTATGATTCTTCCCTAATTGAATCTCCCCACCGATTATGCTATACTGAAAAAACAGGAGGCGATTGCATGAGTATGATTATTGACCCCGCGTGCGGGTTTGATATGGCTGCCGCACTGCGCGGCGAAAGCGGTGCCTATGGCCGGGTGGGCGTGTCCCTCCCGCTGCATTGGCTGGCCGGCGAAGAAGATAAGACGGAAATGCTGCAGCTGCTGCAACACCATGGGGTGCAAAGTGTGGAACTGCGCACCGTTCGCCCCGGGCAGGAGCCTGCGGCTGTTCTGCGTGCGGCGGAACTGCTGTGGGAGAATGGTTTTCAGATTACGGTGCACGGCGGCGTGAACAGTGTGGACACGGCTGTTTCGGATGTATTTGCGCCCCTGGCACAGCTGCTCCCCGCCCTGCGGCAGGATAAACTGAACGTCACCATTCATCCTGTTGTGGGTGATAACGCGGCGATGCTTACGTCGCTTTCGGATTATATTTTAGCGCACGAATTGCCTGTGACCATTGCCTTGGAGAACAACCGCCTGCTGCCGGACAAGACCCAGGGCGACAGTACAGCGCTGGTGCTGGCGGCGGTAAAAGCAGCCAATCGCCCCAATATTGGCATTTGCTTTGATATGGGTCACTATGCCTATTATGTAAAAAAGAATTTTCCGGAATCGCCGGATCTTCTCCCCGATGCGGAGTTTTGGAAACACGTG
>JAFYOA010000035.1 GCA_017547865.1 Clostridia bacterium | reverse complement strand
GTACCGCTAGCATTATTTTCGGCACGGTGCTGCGCGCCGCCGGCGATACCAAAACACCCATGAAGATCGGTGTGCTGGTCAATATCATCAATGTTGTGCTGAATTTTCTGCTCATCTATCCCACGCGGCAAGTGGAATTTCTTTCTTGCAGCTTTACCATGCCCGGTGCCGGCTGGGGCGTTGTGGGGGCGGGCATTGCCAGTTCCATCGCCTTTACGGTGGGCGGCATTTACATCACCGTGGTGCTGTGGAAGCACCCCATGGTCTCGCCCAGAGGGCAGAGCCTGCGCCCGGATATGGAGATTCTGCGCCCCTGCCTGAAAGTCGCGTTCCCCAATATGATGCAGCGTTTTGGTACTTCTCTGGGTTTTGTGGCCTTTGCTGCTATGATCAACGCCCTGGGCGAAGTGGCTACGGCCGCCCATACCATTGCCAATACGGTGGAGTCCGCTTTCTACATTCCCGGTTACGGTATGCAGACCGCCGCCGCTACCCTGGCGGGCAATGCCTATGGCGCCAAAGATAAAAAACGAATGGAAGACATGGCCCGGATGTTCATTCCCATCGAGATCATTCTGATGATCTTCTCCGGCGGAATGCTGTTTATTTTTGCGCCGTCGCTGATGGCGATTTTCTCCTCCAGTGCCGCGGTCATCGGGCTGGGTGCCACGGTGCTGCGCATGGTGGCGGTGTCCGAACCCTTCTATGGTTTCTCCATCATCATTGAGGGGATGATGCAGGGCGTGGGCAAAACGAAAGAGCCATTTGTTTTCAACATTGTGGGCATGTGGTGCATCCGCATTGCGGGCACTTTTGTCTGCACCCAGTTCCTTTCCCTGGGGCTTGTCTCTGCCTGGGCGTGTATGATCGCCCACAACCTTTTCCTGTTCGCTATGTTCCTGCTTTTCTATGTACGGGGCACCTGGAATCCGCTGCACGAAAAAAACGGAATGAAACAGAATACAATTTGAATTTAATGTTTTTATATGAAAGAAAGCCGGTGCTTTTATGCTGAAAAAATTCGATTTTAAAAATACGGATACCCGCGTGCGCCGTTATATCGTGCCGCAGCGTATTGTGCTTACCCGCGGCGAAGTGGAAAACGCCGAATGCCTGCTCACCTACCGCGACCGGCAGATTCAACTGCAGGAACGCGAACTGATGACCATGCGCAAAGACAGCGCAATTTTGCTGGATTTCGGCTGCGAATTCCACGGCGGCGCCGAAATTTCTGTTTATAGGGTGAAAGGTGCCGAGGCCGCCACCCTGCGCCTGTGCTTTGGTGAATCCGCCATGGAAGCGCTGTCTCACCTTGGCGAAAAGGGTGCCTGCAATGACCATATCGCCCGGGATTTTACCGTGGATGTAAAATCCTATTCCACCAACGAATATACCATGACCGGCTATCGTTTTCTGCTGATCGAACTGTTGACCGACTGCGTTGTGACGGTGAAAACCGTGCAGGGCGTGTTTGTGTATCAGCCCTACGAGTACGACGGTTCTTTCCGCTGCTCCGATGACCGCCTGAACGAGATTTACGATGTTTCTGCCTATACCTGCCACCTGTGCATGCAGAACCAGCTGTGGGACGGCATCAAGCGCGACCGCCTGGTGTGGATCGGCGATATGTCTCCGGAACTAAAGACGATCAAATATGTATGGGGCGAAAAGCCGGAAATTTACAACGGCCTGCGCCTGGCGGCAGAAGATGCCGAGCTGCCCCGGTGGGCCAATACCATGGCCACGTATTCTTTGTGGTGGCTCATCAATTTAGAAGAGTGGTGCTTCCACAACAATAATTATACCTATCTGGAAGAGCAGAAAGACTACACCCTGGGGCTGATCCGTCAGGTGTTGGAGAACATCGATAACACCGGCCGATTTACTGCCGGCACGTTTATTGACTGGCCCACCAAAGATAAAAAGGCCAGTGCAGAGGCGACCCGTGCCCTGGTGATTTTATGCATGAACGCCGCTGAAAAAATGAGCCGCTATTTTGGCGAAGAAGCGCTGGCAGAGGAATGCGTGCAGGCCCGTGCCCGCGCAGCGGCCGGCACCGCCGATTGCGGCGGCTTTAAGCAGCTGGCTGCCCTGATGCAGCTGACCGGCATTGCAGATGAAAACGGTGTGCAGGTTCTGCAAACCGGTGGGGCAAAGGGCTTTTCCACCTTTATGAGCTACTATATCCTCACCGCCATGGCGCAGGTGTGCACCACAGAAGAAACCCTGACCGCACTGCGGGATTACTACGGCGCCATGCTGGATCTGGGTGCCACCACGTTCTGGGAAGATTTTGATATTGCCTGGGCAGAGAATGCCTGCCGTCTGGACGAAGTCTGCCCCGAAGGAAAGAGCGATATTCACGGCGACAACGGTAACTACTGCTACGTGGGTTATCGCCATAGCCTGTGTCACGGCTGGTCCTCCGGCCCGGTGCCTTTCCTTACAGAGCACGTGCTGGGCGTGAACATCACCGGCGCGGGCTGCAGTAAGATCGAGATCACCCCGCATTTGGGCAACCTTGCCTGGGCAGAAGGCAGCATTGCCACGCCGAAGGGCAAGGTGACCATTGCCCACAAAAAGCTGGCCGATGGCACGGTGGAAACGAAAGTGGATGCCCCCGCCGGGGTGGAGATCGTGCTGGCGTGATTGC
>JAFYOA010000430.1 GCA_017547865.1 Clostridia bacterium | reverse complement strand
TCACCGCCATCAAGTGGACCAGCTCTGCTTACGATGAAATGGTGCTGCTGAAAGACCTGACCCACGGTGAAATGAACATCATCAACGGGCCGGACGAAATGCTGCTGATGGGCCTGAACGCCGGTGCCGACGGCGGCATCGGAACCACCTACAACTTCCAGTGTCCCTGCATTAAGGGAATTTACGACAACTTTAAGGCGGGCAACATTGCGGAGGCCCAGCGCCTGCAGACCCAGGCCAACCGCATCATTGCCGCTTTGAAGAAGTACAAGGTGCTGCCCGGCTCCAAGGTCATTATGGAGCGCATGGGCTTTGCGGTGGGCAATGCATCCTTCCCCATGAAGAGCTACACCGAAGAGCAGAAAGACAAGATGATGGCCGATTTCATCGCCGCCGGGCTGGAAATTTAAGCAAAATAAAAACAAGAGCAGAAGGAAAAACCTTTTGCTCTTGCTGTTTTTTGTGGGATGTTAAACACCGGCGATGTTTTCTTTCAGTGTTTCTATGAATTTTTTTCGGCGGAAAATGACGAAACGGTATTCTTCGCCGTTCTGCAGCTGCACCGAAACCGTGGGGAAGACCAGCAGCCAACCGGCGGTTGCTCCGCCAATGGTATCGCAGCGCAGGGAGAGGTGCCGGTATTCTTTCGGCACGGTCAGCTTGCCGGTGTGGAAGGTGACCGCTTCTGCATCAACGGTGATGCCGCCGCCCAAAAGGCCGTTTTTGCACAGGCTGGCTACAAAATATTTTTTCATCCCGCTGCCTCCTGTCTGTTGCGTTTTCTTTCGATTAATTATAGCATCCAAAGATAACTTACGCAAGCAAGGCTGGTGGTGTTTTCTGCTTGACACCCGCCTTGCCGAAGGCTACAATGAAGCTATGAAACTCCGAAAGGATGAGCAAGATGCGTAAATTTATTTTGGGAACCGACTGGTGGACCGACTGCGACGATGCGGTGGCCCTGCGCCTGTTGGCCCGTGCTGTAAAGAAAAACGAGATTGAACTGCTGGGTGTGGTCATCAACGGCTGCATGGAGTACACGGTGCCTTCGCTGGATGGTTTTCTCCATGCCGAGGGTGTGGCCGGTGTGCCCATTGGCCTGGATAAAGAAGCGAATGACTTTGGCGGCCGCCCGCCTTACCAGAAGAACCTGGCGCCGTTGGCTGTGGCTTACAAAGCCAACGAAGAGGCGGAAGACCCGGTGCGCCTGTACCGCCGCCTGCTGGCCGCTGCGGAGGATGCATCGGTGGAGCTGGTGGAGATTGGCTACATGCAGACCATTGCCGCCCTGCTGCAAAGCGGAGCGGATGATGTTTCCCCGAAAACCGGTGTGGAGCTGGTGGCGGAAAAGGTGAAAAAACTGTGGGTGATGGCCGGTAAGTGGGACGACAACCCCGGCCGGGAGAATAATTTTGCCCGCAACCGCCGCACCGCCGCGGGCAGCGAAGTCCTCTGCCGCCTGTGCCCCGTGCCCATGGTGTTTTTGGGTTGGGAGATCGGCTTTGATGTGATTACCGGCGGACTTTTGCCGGAAGATGACCTGCTGCATAAGGTGCTGGCAGACCACGGCTCCGCCAGCGGGCGGATGTCCTGGGACCCCATGCTGGTGGCGCTGGCTTTGGAGGGGGATGAAGAGCGTGCCGGTTACCATGTGGTGCGCGGCACCGCAAAGGTGGATGCCGAAACCGGCCTGAACACCTTTACGGAAGACCCTGCCGGCCCCCACGCTTACGTGGTGCGCAAGTTCGCACCGGAATGGTATGCTGATAAGATCAATGCCATGATCGGATAAAAAAAGAAATCCGTCCTGCAAACCGCGGGACGGATTTTTTGCTGTTTATACGCAGGAAGAAACTCAGCGGATCCCCAGTTCTTCGTTGGTGCTGATCGTAATGCCGTGGCTTTCCAGCAGGGCAGTGAACTTTTCAGCCTCGGCCACACGGAAGACGATGTAGGCCTTGCCTTCAATGTGGGTGAACAGGGAGTACATGTACTCAATATCGATGTTGCCTTCGGCCAGGGTGGCCAGCACGGGGGCAATGCCGCCGGGAGCATCCGGAACAGCGACCACGAGTACGGGGGTCATGGAGAGCAGATAGCCGTGCTTGAGCAGCAGGGAGGTGGCCTTTTCCGCGTCATCCACGATCAGGCGCAGAATGCCGTAGTCGGCGGTTTCTGCAATGGAGATGGCGCGCAGGTCAACGGCGTTTTCGGCCAGAATCTTGGTGATCTCGGCGAGCTGACCGGCACGGTTTTCAAGAAAACAGAAATCTGATATACCATCGTGTTGCCTCCTTAAATCTTGCGCTTATCGATGATGCGGACAGCCTTGCCTTCGCTGCGGGCGATGGTCTTGGGCGCCACAAGACGAACCTTGGCGGCAATACCCAGCATTGCTTTGAGAGCATCCACCAGGTTCTTTTCCATGGAAGTGACCTTGGCCAAAGAGTCGGAGAAGGTCTCGGGGGTCATTTCCACCATGACTTCCAGGGTATCGGAATGGTTGACGCGATCCACAATGATCTGGTAGTTGGCGGGGTAACCCTGTGCCAGCAGCACTTCTTCGATCTGAGACGGGAACACGTTCACGCCCTTTACAATGAGCATGTCATCGCTGCGGCCCATGGGCTTGGACATCTTCACGTGGGTTCTGCCGCAGGGGCAGGCCTCACGGGTCAGTACGCAAATATCTTTGGTGCGGTAGCGCAGCAGGGGGAAGGCTTCTTTGGTGATGCAGGTGAACACCAGCTCGCCTTTGCTGCCTTCGGGAAGAACTTCACCGGTATCGGGATCGATGATCTCGGCAATGAAGTGGTCTTCGTTGATGTGCATGCCGTTCTGGGCTTCACATTCATAGGCTACGCCGGGGCCGGAGATCTCGGTGAGGCCGTAAATATCGTAAGCTTTGATGCCGAGCCCCTGCTCGATATCTTCGCGCATTTTCTGGCTCCAGGCTTCGGCACCGAAGATACCGGCCTTCAGCTTGATCTGGTCCTGCAGACCGCGCTCATGGATGGATTCGGACAGATAAGCGGCGTAAGAAGGAGTGCAGCAGAGAATGGT
>JAFYOA010000429.1 GCA_017547865.1 Clostridia bacterium | reverse complement strand
TGCTGACCGGTAATGTTCACCTGGTCGCAGAAGCTGCACCGGTGCGGGCAGCCCACGTGGGGAATAAAAAACGAAATATTGGCGTGACTCAATAGCCCATCAGCTCCAGCGCTTCACGGGCGGCCTGCTGTTCGGCCTCTTTTTTGCTGCGCCCGCCGCCGCGGCCGATCACATTGGAATTGAGGTGCACTTCCATAACAAAGTGTTTGTTATGATCCGGGCCGTGTTCGCCCACCAGCACATATTCCAGGTGCTCTTCCGGGTTCTGCTGCACAATCTCCTGCAGCACGGTCTTGTAGTCTTTGAAAGACTTGCCGGCAGAAGATTTTACAGCGGGGATGATATAAGTAAGAATAAACTTTTTGGCTTCATCCAGGCCGCCGTCCACATAAATGGCCGCGGTGATGGATTCAAACACATCCGCCAGAATACTGGCGCGGTTGCGGCCGCCGGAGTTCATTTCGCCGTGGCTGAGACGCAGGTATGCCCCCACCCCAATGCGGCGGGAAAACTCACACAGAGAACGCTCACACACCAATGCGGCGCGATGCTTGGTCAGCTCGCCTTCCGGCAGTTCCGGGCAGTTATGGTACAGGTAATCTGCCACCACAAAGCCCAGCACGGAATCCCCCAAAAACTCCAGCCGTTCGTAGCTGGGTTCTTCCTTTTTATGCTCGTTGGCGTAGGAGGAATGGGTCAGGGCGGTTTCCAGCAAATGAATATTTTTAAAGGTGTAGCCTATCTTTTTTTCCAGTTCCTGCAATGTTCTGGGCATATCATTCACCCTTATCCTCTGCAGGATGCTGCAGCTTGTATTCGTCCACGGCGGCCTTCATATCGGCCACTACGTTTTCGCCCACATAGTTCTTCAGCAGGCGAATGGCGCTGTACACGGTCTTCGCTTTGGCGCTGCCGTGAATTTTAAATACGGGTTTGGCCGTGCCCAGCACAGGAGCTCCGCCGTACTCGTTGTAGTCAAACTCTTTCTTCATGGCCTTCATGTCGTTGTAGATCATCATAGCGGCCAGCTTGTTCTTCAGGCCTTTGGTCAGCACGCCCTTGATCTTATCCAGCAGCACCATAGCCACGCCTTCGTAGGTCTTCAGCATCAGGTTGCCCACAAAGCCGTCGCACACAATTACATCCACCTTACCTTCCGGCAGGTCGCGGCCTTCCACGTTGCCCACAAAATTCAGGCCGGATTCCTTCAGCAGCGCAAAGGCTTCGTGCTGGAAGGGGCCGCCCTTGTGGTCTTCGGTACCCACATTGGCAAGGCCGATGGTGGGGTTCTTTTTGCCCATTACTTTTTCCATATAGGCAGAACCCATCATACCGAACTGAACCATATCGCTGGGCTTGCATTCCACATTGGCACCGATATCCAGTACCATGGTGCAGCCGGTAGCGGTGGGTATAACCTGACCGAAAGCGGCACGGCGAATGCCCTTGATGCGGCGCACAAACAGAGTGGCACCCACCACCAGAGCGCCGGAGTTGCCGGCGGAGGCAAACGCATCGCCCTGTCCCTCGGCCAAAGCGCGCAGGCCAACGGCCATGGAGGAATCTTTGCGGGAACGGATGGAAGCGGGATCGTCTTCCATGGTCATCACGTCATTGCAGTCCAGAATTTCCATGCCGTCCAGGGAAATATTGTTTTCTTTGGCGCAGGCGCGGATCTTTTCTTCGCTGCCGGTGAGGATGATCTGCACGTCCTTCATTTCGTCCATTGCCTGGCGGCAGCCCTTGATGATCTCCAGAGGGGCGTTGTCGCCGCCAAAAGCATCGATGATAATTCTCATAGTTGTTTCCTTTCTGCCGAAACGCTCGGCACGGAAAGGTTTGGGAAACAGCGCACTTTAGCGCCGCTTTGCAAACCTTTCAAGAGTTTGACCGGGCAGCGGTGCCGCCCGGTTTCTTTCAGTTTACAGGGTGGATAAAACAGGTCCCAAATCTTCCAGCGCACGGCGGGAAAGGGCGGCGTAGCGCTCCTTTTTATCCCGGATATGCTCCGAAAGCACAGGCAACACGCCGAAATTAGCGCCCATGGGCTGGAAATCTTTGGCAGGACTTTCTGCCACATAGTGCATTAAAGAACCGCACATGGTGGTGGTAGGCAGCACCACGGGTTCCTGCCCCAGCACGCGGCGGGCAGCATTGATGCCGGCCAAAAGCCCGGAAGAACCGGATTCCATATAGCCTTCCACGCCGGTCATCTGCCCGGCAAAGAAGATCTGCGGATGGTTGCGCAGGCTGTAATCCGCATTCAAAAGCTTGGGGGAATTCAAAAACGTGTTACGGTGCATCACGCCGTAGCGCATAAACTCGGCATTCTGCAGGCCGGGAATGAGCTGAAACACCCGCTTCTGCTCGCCCCATTTCAGGTTGGTCTGGAAGCCAACCAGATTGTAGAGGGTGCCTTCCCGGTTTTCCATACGCAGCTGCACCACCGCCCAGGGACGATGCCCGGTGCGGGGATCGCGCAGGCCGACGGGCTTTAAAGGACCGAAACGCAGGGTATCTTCCCCACGCTGGGCCATCACTTCCACGGGCATGCAGCCTTCGTACACCTTGGGGTTCTGCACATCAAAACCATGCACCGGTGCCCGCTCGGCAGAAATAAGCGCTTCATAAAAACGGGTGTATTCCTCTTTGTTCATGGGGCAGTTCAGGTAAGCATCGTCGCCGCCTTTATCGTAGCGGGAGGCCGCAAAGCAAATGCTGCGGTCAATGCTCTCGGCGGTAACAATGGGCGCGGCGGCATCAAAAAAGCTGAGACCGTCGCCGCAGAGAACGCGGATATCTTCCGCCAGGTCGCCGTCGGTCAGCGGCCCGCTGGCCACCACCACAACGCCTTCCCGGGGGATCTGCTTCATTTCTTCGCAGATCACATGGATGTGCGGGTGATTTTTCACCGCTTCGGTCACCAGAGACGAAAACACGTCCCGGTCCACCGCCAACGCACCGCCGGCATCCACGCGGCAACGGTCCGCGCAATTCATCAGCAGCGAACCCATACGACGCATTTCTTCCTTCAAAAGGCCGGCGGCACTTTCCACACGGGCAGCTTTCAAAGAGTTGGAGCAAATGAGCTCTGCAAAACCGGCGCTTTGGTGGGCAGGGGTGTATTTTTCCGGCTTCATTTCCACCAGATCCACCGCAATGCCTCGCTGGGCGATCTGCCAGGCAGCTTCGCACCCGGCCAGGCCGGCGCCGATGACGGTGACTTTATTCTTCATCGAAGGACTCATAGCCACATCCTTCCGTAACACAATAGATCTTCTTCTGTTTGCCCGTCTTCAGCAGCAATGTTTTGCCGCAGCGGGGGCACTTTTTCTGCGTGGGTTCATCCCAGGAGATAAACCGGCAGTTGGGGAAATTGCCGCAGCCGTAGAACACACGGCCGCGCTTGGACTTACGGCGGATCACACTGCCGCCGCAGCGGGGGCATTCGGCGCCGGTTTCGTCCACGATTTTCTTCACCGTTTTGCACTCCGGGTAGCCGGAGCAAGCGATGAAGCGGCCGAAACGACCGTACTTGACCACCATAGGCCGGCCGCAGTTTTCGCATACAAGGTCGGTCTCATCCTCTTTCAGGGTGATCTTTACATCCTTGTTCTTTTCCTTGGCCTTATCCAGGGTCTTGCTGAAATCAGCATAGAATTTATCCAGGGTCTCCACCCAATCGGCCTCGCCGTATTGAATATCACCCAGTTCATCCTCCACCTGCGCGGTAAACTTCAGGTTCACGATCTTGGGGAATTCCTCTTTCATCACCCGGGTGGTCACTTCGCCCAGTTCTGTGGGCTTAAAAGCCTTGCCCTCGCGGGAAACGTACTCGCGGGCGGTGATGGTGGAAATGGTGGTGGCGTAGGTGGAAGGACGGCCGATACCGTTTTCTTCCAGGGTTTTGATGAGGGAAGCTTCGGTGTAGCGCGGGGGCGGCTGGGTGAAGTGCTGGCTGCCCGCAATGTCCTTCAGGCGCAGAGGCATGCCATCGGCCAGTTCCGGCAGCACGCCGGCGGCTTTTTCTTCTTCATCCTTGCCTTCTTCGTACAGTACGGTGTAGCCGTCGAAGGTCACACGGTAACCGGAGGCCTTGAAAATATATTTATCCGCCGAAATATCCGCTTGGGTGGTTTCCATCAGGCAGTTGGACATCTGGCTGGCGATAAAACGCTCCCAAATGAGCTTATACAGACGGTATTGATCCTTGGTCAGAGATGCTTCCACCTGGTCCGGGGTAATGGCCACGGAGGTGGGACGGATGGCTTCGTGACCATCCTGTGCACCGGCCTTGGTTTTGAACTGACGGGAATTCTGGTAG
>JAFYOA010000428.1 GCA_017547865.1 Clostridia bacterium | reverse complement strand
GTTCATGGTCTTCATGCCGTCTTCGCCTTCATAGCCGAAGTTCAGCAGGCCGTTCTTGTAGTAGCCGTACTTTTCGTACAGGGCGTTGATGGCATCCACCAGGGTGAGGCCCTTCTCTTTGTAGTAAGAAGCCATTTCGCAGATCAGCATGCTGCCGTCCACGGCGTCCTTGTCGCGCACATAGCTGCCGGAGAGGTAGCCGTAGCTTTCTTCAAAGCCCAGCAGGTAGCGTTCCGGGTGGCCCAGAGCTTCCAGAGAAGCGATCTGGTCGCCAATGTACTTAAAGCCGGTGAGCACGCGGCGGATCTCCACACCGTAATCGGCGGCGATGGGATCGACCATATCGGTGGAAACGATGGTGGTCACGGCCACGGGATCGGCAGGCATGGTGCCCAGTTCCTTCTTGCAGCCGCAGATGTAATCCAGCAGCAGGATGCCCACTTCGTTACCGGAGAGCAGAATGTACTCGTCGTTCTGGTTCACGGCGATGCCCACGCGGTCGCAGTCGGGGTCGGTGGCCAGCAGCAGGTCAGGCTTCACGGTCTGGCACAGCTCAATGCCCTTTTCCAGCGCCTGGCGAATTTCGGGGTTCGGGTAGGGGCAGGTGGGGAAATTGCCGTCCGGTTCGGACTGTTCGGGAACGATGGTCACTTCGCCCACACCAATGCGCTCAAAAATACGCAGGCAGCACATTTTGCCGCTGCCGTTGAGGGGGGTGTACACCACGCGGATGTTGCTGGCCGGGCGGCCCAGCACGCTCTCTGCGTGAACAGCATCGATAAAGGCGTTGACGGTGTCTTCGCCGATGTATTCAATATCACCGGCTTCGATACCGGCCTTGAAATCGGAGGTCTTGATGTCTGCAAAAATATCCAGGTTGTTGATTTCGGCCAGCACGCCATCGGCAACTTCACTGGCGATCTGGCAGCCGTCGCTGCCATACACCTTATAGCCGTTGTACTTGGCGGGGTTATGGCTGGCGGTAATGGTGATACCGGCGTCGCAGCCCAGGTGGCGCACAGCAAAAGACAGAGAAGGCGTGGGCATCAGTTCGGGATACACATACACCTTAATGCCGTTGGCAGCCAGCACAGCAGCGGACTGTTCGGTAAATTCCAGACCCTTATTGCGGCTATCGCGGGCAATGGCCACAACGGGACGATGATCACAGGTCTTATTGAGGTAATTGGCCAGGCCCTGGGTGGCTTTGCGAACGGTGTATACGTTCATGCGGTTGGTACCGGCACCCAGCACACCACGCAAACCGGCGGTGCCAAAGGCAAGGTCCTGATAAAAACGGTCGTTGATTTCTTCTTCTTTGCCCTGAATGGAGAGCAGTTCCTCGGTAAGGTCCTTGTCGTCCAGTTCCTGGGCAAGCCAGCGTTCATATTCTGTCATCTATGGTTCCTCCTTGAAAAAATTTTTGATAGGTATACATCTTTTATTATAGCCAAAATCCACAATTTGTCAATTGTAATCAGCTTTTTATTTCGACAATATTCATCACGATGGCGGTGGGTGTGATATCAAAAATCCCATAGGTTCCCGGCCAGCCGCGCACAGAACCCGGGTTCATCAGGTACAGGCCGTCGTCGTATTGGGTGAACGGCTGGTGCGTGTGGCCGAACAGCGCCATCTGCACGCCTGTTTTGTGCGCCCAGGTGCGGTATTCGTACAGAGATTCCTTTACATGGAATGTATGCCCATGGCAGGCAGAAATAAGCCTGTCCCCCAGCCGCCGCAGTTCCACCGCGGGAGAAATGGAAGCGAGATCGCAATTGCCGCAGACACTGATGAATGTTTTCTTCGGGAACAGCGGGCGCAGCACATCCAGGTCGCGTTCACCATCGCCCAAAAAGAACACAACATCTGCCGTGGGCTGGGCCTCTATGGCCGCCCGCAAAGCCTTTACATTGCCGTGAGAATCGGAAACCACCTGTATACGCATGCGCTGCTCCTTTCGCCGGGCATAACCTTGCCGCCCGGGGCATAGATTTCGGTGTGGAAAGAGGTGAGGTTGATGGCAAACCAGGAACAGCTGCAGGCCCTTTTGCGGCAGGCCGCCGCAAAACTTGGCATGAGCGAACAACAGCTGCTGCAAAACGCACAAAACGGCACGTTGGCCGAAAATCTGCAGAACACCCGGCAAAACGAGGCCCTGCGCCGCGCCCTGAGCGACCCAAAGGAAGCGCAAAAACTGCTGAATACCCCACAGGCACAAAAACTGCTGCAAATGCTGCAGAAAAACGAACCCAAAAAATAATACCACAAAAGGGAGGGCGGCGCAATGGATGACCTGGCCGGAAAACTGAACGATATCCTGAACAGCCCGGAGGGGATGCAGCAGGTGCAGGAACTGGCCGGCATGCTGGGGCTGAGCACCCCCATACAGCCTGCCGCCCCGGCTGCACCGCCCCCGCTCCCGGGGCTGGGCGGTGTTTCGCCCGAGCTGATGAACACCGTGCTGCGCCTGGCCCCGCTGATGCAAAGTGTGCAGCAGGAAGACGACACCACCCGGCTGCTGCAGGCACTGCGGCCGCTGCTCAGCGAAGCTCGGCAGCAGCGGGTGGACCGGGCGGTGCAGATGGTGCGTATGCTGCGTGTGCTGCCCCAATTGCAGGAAAGCGGTGCTTTTTCTTCCCTGCTGAAGCTGTTTTAAAGGAGAGAGCGTATGGCCATTCAAACAGACGGCAACCTGCAGCGCATGC
>JAFYOA010000427.1 GCA_017547865.1 Clostridia bacterium | reverse complement strand
GAAGAGTCCACCATTAAGATTCCGTACCATGTCATTTTGCCGAACGGCGTAATGCACGATATTACCGTGAAGATTTACCGTAACGGTGAACTGACCGAGACTCGTGTTGTTAATCCGGCGCTGAATAATGTGCTGGAATTCGCCTATGAAGGCTCAAAGGGTACAGATAAAATCGTTGTGACCCTTGATGGACAGGAACACCTGCATATTGATTTCAATTATGAAGACGCATCTGCTGTTGTTACGGCAGAGTATCCGTATGTGGATGAGTCTGCTTCTTCTGAAGTGACTTCGAATCCGGAGTCTTCTGAGGAAACATCTTCGGAAGATTCTTCCGAAAACCCGGCATCGTCGGAGGAAACCTCGGAAGAGACTTCATCTGTGGAGGCTGCCGGATGAGCGGAGCTATGCTGGAAGGTTTGATTATCAAGGGGATGAGCGATTTCTACTATGTAGAATCGGAGGGTGTACTGTACACTTGTAAGGCCCGTGGTATTTTCAGAAAGAAACATATTTCTCCCTGTGCCGGTGATCATGTTAGGTTTTCATTGGGCGCAGACGGTACCGGTGCGGTGGAAGAAATTTTGCCGCGCAGGAACTGGCTGGTGCGGCCGCCTGTTGCCAACATTGATACGTTGTTTATCGTGTCTTCTGTTTGCCAGCCGTCGCCCAATACTCTGATTATCGATAAAACCATTGCTGCTGCAGAAATTCGTGGGATTGAACCGGTGGTTGTAATTACCAAAACGGATATGGATGACGGTGAATCGCTGCGTGCAGTTTACGAGAAATCCAGTATCACAGCAATCTGTATTTCGGCGGAAAACGAAGACGGTATTTCTGAGATTCGCGAAATGTTGGAAGGTCGCGTATCTGTATTTACCGGCAATTCCGGTGTAGGGAAGACCACGCTGCTGAATCGTCTTGTTCCGGAACTGAATCTGGCAACCGGTGATATCAGTCAAAAGCTTGGGCGTGGTCGTCATACAACACGTAAAGTGGAACTGTTCCACGTTGGAAGTGGTTTTGTGGCAGATACACCCGGTTTTTCCACCATGGATATTGAACGATACGGTTTTGTTTCAAAAGATGACTTACCGGATGCTTTTCGTGAATTTGCGCCGTATCTTGGTGATTGTAAATTCGTTTCCTGTTCACACACATGCGAAAAAGGATGCGCTGTTCTGGAAGCTGTTCGAGCCGGAAAGATTGCTGTATCCCGTCATGAAAATTATGTTGCTATGTACAACGAGGTAAAGGATCTGAAAGAATGGAACATGCCAAAAAATGTATGATCATTGGTGCAGCTCCCATTCGGGAAGCCGGTCTCTTTCAAGAATTCAAACCCGAAGAATATTTTGTGATTTGCGCAGACGGAGGGTTTGAAACAGCCCTCCGTTTTGGTATTCACCCCGATTTGATTATTGGAGACTTTGATTCAGCCCGTTCTGCGCCACCGGCTGGCCTAACTGTACGTCGTTTGCCGGTTGAAAAAGATGTGACCGATGTGCAGGCAGCGGTGATGGAGGGATTTCATCGCGGATATTTCTCTTTTGCACTGCTTGGCTGCCTGGGTGGGGAACGGTTGGATCACACGTTGGCCAATATGAATGTGCTGGTGTATATTGCCGAGCATGGCGGCACAGGTTTTATGGCTGATGAAACGACCAGAGTGTTCTTGTTAGCCAACGGTCGTCTTCGCTTTACGCAGATGAAAGGGCATACCGTATCTGTATTCCCATTCAAAAGTCCAACCTGCAATGTATCTTACAGTGGGCTTCAATATCCGTTGAATCATGGTACTCTGTTGACTGGCGGCACACTGATGGGCGTAAGCAACGCGATTTTGGCAGATGATGCTGAGATTTATGTGCATAAGGGAATGGCGTTGATCATTACCGTAGCACCGTAACATATTTTTGTTTTCTGTATATTATGAAGATGTAGACCGATACAGGAAACGGGGTGAGTACGATGCCTGGCAACTGCAGCAGGAAATTCTGTATGATGGACCGAAGGATAAGTTTGTGCAGTTGTTCCTTTGGGATAGGGCTGGCCCTTTCCTGCTTTTGCCCGTACCAACTGGTTTTGTTTATTGCAGCGGTGATTATTGCTGCAATGGGGATCAGTTTGTTGCTTCATTGACAGGAGGGTGCCGTGAAAGTAGTTGTGCTTAAAAGTCATGGTTTTCTTGGTTTTTTTCTTCGAAAAATGTTTGGCATTAAAAAGCTGCCGCCAGCAGAAAATATGTAATTTGTAGTGTGATATCCCCCCCGGAAAAATATTTTTTATTTTTTTGAAAAAAATTTAAAAAAGGGCTTGATTTTTTCGGGGGGATAAGGTATAATAATCTACGTTGCCCGGGTGTAGCGCAGTTTTGGTAGCGCGCTTGAATGGGGTTCAAGAGGCCGCAGGTT
>JAFYOA010000426.1 GCA_017547865.1 Clostridia bacterium | reverse complement strand
CTGCTTCTGCACAATGTTGTTCCACACCCGCACGCAAGCATCGGTCAATTCTTTTTCACCGCTGCGGCGGGCAAGCTCTGCCATGGCGGTATACAGGTACACAGCGCGCACGGCGTGGCCTTCTGCCACGGTAAAGTCGCGCACGGGCACATCGCACTGGGCATAGGCGCGGTCTTCCGGGTTCATACCCCAAATTTTGCCGGGGCGGGTGGCGGCTTCGTTCTTATAATAATCGCGGTCCACACCGCGCACATTGATAAAATGCTCCGCCAGTTCCAGGCACTTGGCCTCGCCGGTCAGTTCATACATCTTCAGCAGGGCCAGTTCCACCTCCGGATGACCGGGGAAACCGGGCGCCTTTTCCACAATGAAATGCCGGTAGATATTTTCCGTCATCTTCATCATAATGTCCAAAAGCTTGGTTTTTCCGGTGGAGATGGCGTAGGCCACGGCCGCTTCCATCATATGGCCGGCAGTATACAGCTCATGGGCCTCCTGCAGGTTAGTCCAGCGCTCTTTGGGAGACTTCACGGTAAAATATGTATTCAGGTAGCCGTCCGGCCACTGGGCGCGGCCCACCAGGTCAACGGCTTCGTCCACCCGACGTTCCAGGTCGGCATCGGGAGAAGCAACAAGAGAATAGGCCGCCGCTTCGATCCACTTGGCAAGGTCCGTATCCTGAAATACATAGCCGTAAAACTCACCGGAGCAATGGCCGGTCTCCAGGTATTCCGCTGCCAGACGGAAGTTTTCGATGGCGTGGCTGGGAGCGGCATCCGGGATCTCATCCCGCAGGGCTTTTTCCTGGTAGGGGATCACCGATTCGGTGACCAAACGGCGAAAACGCCCCAGGAAGGCATCGTCCACCGTAAATTTCTTCAGCATTTCCAGCATACAGATACAACTCCTCTACTCAGTATGGCTTCATTATATCGGGATAAAAAAGGGCTGTCAATGCAAAAATAAGCTGTATGCATACAATTCATTTGCGGGAAGATTTGACAAACCCCGCCGGTGCGGTATAATATAATGAAAAGTATGAAAAAGGAGGGCCGGAAATTTTATGGACCGACTGGCCATCGTTGTACCCTGCTACAACGAAGAAGAAGTCTTCCCCGAGACCGCGCGGCAGCTTACCGCCGTGGTGGAAGACCTGATCGAAAAGAAAAAAGCCTCCAAAAACAGCTTTATTCTGTTTGTAAACGACGGCAGCAAAGACACCACCTGGCAGCTCATCAAAGAAGAACACGGGCGCAATCCCCGGGTGTTCGGGCTGAATTTAGCCGCCAACGTAGGCCACCAGGCAGCGCTTTTGGCAGGCCTGATGACCGTAAAAGATATCGCCGATGTTTCCATTTCCATCGATGCCGACCTGCAGGATGATGTGGCGGTGATTGAAGAAATGGTGGACAAGTACCACAGCGGCTGCGACATTGTGTATGGCGTGCGGAATGATCGCACCAGCGATTCTTTCTTTAAAAAGTTTACTGCCGAGGGCTTTTACAAATTCATGTCCTTTATGGGCGCCAAAACCGTGTATAACCACGCCGATTACCGCCTGATGAGCGCCCGTGCGCTGGAACAGCTCTCCAAGTACAAAGAGCGCAACCTGTTTTTGCGGGGCATTGCCCCCCTCATCGGCTACAAAACCGACTGCGTATACTATGCCCGCAAAGAACGTATGGCAGGCGAAAGCAAATACCCCCTGAAAAAAATGCTGGCCTTCGCCTTCGACGGCATCACATCGTTCAGCGTCAAGCCCATCACCTTCATTTGTTTGGCGGGGCTTTTGGCCGTTCTGGTGGCCTTCGGAGCCATCGTCTATTCCATCATCATGTGGTTTTTGGGCCGCACTGTCAGCGGTTGGCCCTCGGTGTTTGCTTCCATTTGGTTTTTGGGCGGCGTGCAGCTTTTGTCCATTGGTATTGTGGGTCAGTATGTGGGAAAAACCTACATTGAAACCAAAGAGCGCCCGCTGTATAACATCGAAACATTTCTTCATCACGATGAAGACTGAGCAAAAGGAGAAATTTTATGAAAAAGATTCTTGTCACCGGTTTCGAACCCTTTGGGGGCGAGACCATCAATCCTTCCTGGGAAGCAGTGAAGCTGCTGCCGGATGAAATCGGCGGCTATGCCATCGAAAAGCTGGAACTGCCCGTGGAATTCGGCCGCTGCGCACAGATTACCGAAGCGACGATTCTGGCGCAGGCACCCGCCGCGGTGGTGTGCGTGGGCCAGGCCGGCGGCCGCACCAATGTGACCCCGGAGCGCATCGGCATCAACCTGAAGGACGCCCGTATTCCGGACAACGGCGGCGCCCAGCCCAAGGACGAGCCCATCGACCCCAACGGTCCGGATGCGTACTTCGCCACGCTGCCCGTCACCGCCATGGTACAGGCCATGCGCGAGGCCGGTGTGCCGGCACAGGCTTCGCTTTCTGCCGGGGCATATGTGTGCAACGATTTGCTGTACGAAGTGCTGCACAAGCTGCACCGCCGCAATATGGAGATCCCCGCCGGTTTTGTGCACGTGCCGTTCATCCCTGCCCAGGTGCTGGAAAAGAACCAGCCTTCCCTGCCGCTGGAACAGATCACTGCGGCGCTGGAAGCGGGCATCCGGGCGGTTATCGCCAGTCTGTAATAGCGGAAGCTGAAAACAGGAAGAAACAATACTAAGATGTAGATTCTTCTAATTTATTAAGCGGTCGTCCAAAGGTTCCCCTGCACGGAATACGCTCTGTTCACGCCATCTCCATTACAATAAACAAAGAAGGTATCACCATGAAAATCTACGGCATGAAGACCTGCGGCGACTGCGTTGCCATGCAGGCGGAATTTGACGAAAAGAAGATTCCCTACGAATTCTTTGAAATCACCGAATCCCCCGCACAGATGAAGGAATTTCTGGCTTTGCGGGACACCGAAGCGGTATTTGAAGACGCACGCCGCGAACACCGCATTGGCGTGCCCTGCTTTGTGCTTTCCACCGGCAAGCTGACCCTGGACATTGCCGAAGCCAAGGCCGACCTGGGCGTGGAATAAAAACGGAATACAACAAAAAGCGCAGCTTCCTTTTTGGGAAACTGCGCCTTTTTATTTGTTTTTTGAAAGCGGTTCTGTTTGTTGCTTTTCAGGAAAGGGATTTTGCTCGCTGCGACGAGCGTTCCACTGGTTCGTTTGCCTCTTCAAATCCCACGAACTTTTGCGTTAGCTCGTTTTGAGTCCGCTCAAAATTCTTACGCAAACCGGCCGGTATAAGCCACGTCCCCGTAATACTGCTCCCCGCAGTCAGCCGGGTGGTATTTCCTGAAATAATAATACGCCGAGCCGATCTTCGCCTGGTTTTTCGCAAACACCGCCGCCACCGCTTCCGGGTCTTCCGGATTACAGCGGCTATAGTGGTAATCAAACGGCACGCGCTTTTCGAACAGCTTAAATCCGCTCTTCTGCGCCGTGCGGAACGACGCCGGGTTATCCTCGTCCATCACCACAGCCATAAACGGCAGGTTCAATTCCAGCAAAAGCGCATCCGATGCCGCTTTTGCCGCTTCCGATGCATACCCGCGCCCGGCATATTCCTGCCGCACCATCCAGCCCATCTGCAGCTCGCGCAAACAGCCCAGAAAAGAAACCGTGATCACGCCGATCAGTTCTCCGTTTTCTTTCAGTTCCACACCGTAAAAAACCTCTCTGGAAAAATCCTTCGGTGCCCGCTCGTTTTCAAAATATTCGATCGTCCGCCGCACGTCTTCCAGCGTGGCATCGTCACAGATCAGATCCGGGCAAAACCGTAGCACCTGCGGGTCGTATTTGATCTTCAGCAGCGCTTCTGCATCGTTTGCACACACATCACGAACGATCAGCCGTTCTGTTTCAATCCGCATAGTTCCCTCCCCGTAAGAAAACAGCGTAGTTCCAACCGGAAGCTGCGCTGATTTTTTTATTACTTCAAAAATCCGTTGATGATCTGCTCTTCCGCTTCCTGTTCCGTCAGGCCCAGGGTCATCAGCTTGATGAGCTGTTCGCCGGCAATTTTGCCGATGGCGGCTTCGTGGATCAGGCTGGCGTCGATGTTGTTGGCCTCCAGCTGGGGCGTAGCCAGCACGTGGGCGTGGTCCATGATGATGGAATCGCACTCGGTATGGCCGCTGCAGGGGGCATTGCCGTTGAGACGGCTGAGGAACACCTGGCGGCTGTTGTCTTTGGCCACGGTGCGGGAAACAATGTTGCAGCTGCAGCCTTCGCCGTTCAGGTCTGCCACAAAATCGCTGGTGGCATTCTGCTCGCCGGTGGTCATTACTTTTTCGTACACCACCAGACTGGCACCCGCCGCCAGTTCGGCGGTGGTCTTGCGCAGGGTATCGTCAATGCCCGCGATCTGGGTGTTCTCCATCTCCATGTAAGAATTTTCTTCCATGTAAATCTCGGCAGTGGGGTTCATGATCTGCTTGGCGCGGCCGTCGCCCTCGCCGTAGTGCTTTTCAATGTACTTCACCTTGGCGTTTTTGCCCACAAAGAAGCGGTGCACGCCGGAGTGCTCGGAATCCTGGCCGCCGCAGTTATGAATACCGCAGCCGGCGATGATCACCACATCGCAGTCTTCGCCCACGTGGAAATCGTTGTACACAACTTCCTTCAGGCCGCTTTCGCTGATGATGACCGGGATATGCAGGCTCTGCTTTTTGGTGCCGGGGCGAATAAAAATATCAATGCCGGGCTTATCGGTCTTGGTCACAATATCAATATCGGCGGTGGTGCTGCGGGCGCTGGTCTCGCCGTTGGCGCGAATGTTGTAGGCGCCCACGGGCAGGGCGTCCAGCTCGGCCACCTGCTTCAAAAGGTCTCTCTGAATGGCGTCCATCAGGCACGGCCTCCTTCCAGTTTATCGGTCAGCACACTGCAGCCAATATCGCTGGTATCGGCAGTGCGCAGCAGGCTGGGCAGAATTTCATCTTTGGTGCCGATCTTATCCAGCTTACCGCCCTTCAGCACCACAATGCGGTCTGCAATGTTCAGAATGCGTTCCTGGTGGCTGATGATAAGGATGCTGCCCTTGGTTTTTTCGTGCATCGCCTCGAACACGCGAATGAGATTCTGGAAACTCCACAGGTCGATGCCGGCTTCCGGTTCATCGAAAATGGAGAGCTTGGTGCCGCGGGCCAGCACCATGGCAATTTCAATTCGCTTCAGTTCACCGCCGGAAAGGCTGGCGTTGATCTCGCGGTCAATGTAATCCTTGGCGCACAGACCCACCTCGGAAAGGTAGGAGCAGGCATCGGTAACAGACGTGTTTTTGCCGGCAGCCAGGCTCAGCAGGTCGCGCACGCGCAGGCCCTTAAAGCGCACAGGCTGCTGAAAAGCATAGCTCACGCCCAGGTTGGCGCGCTCGGTGATGGACATGTTGGTGATGTCCACGCCATCCAGCAGAATGCGGCCGCTGGTGGGGGTATAAATGCCCGCGATCACCTTGGCCAGGGTGGATTTGCCGCCGCCGTTGGGGCCGGTGATGGCCACAAAACGGTCGTCTACGGTGAGGTTGATATCGTGGAGGATCTCTTTGTTGTTCTCCACTTCATAACCAATATGTTGTAATTCCAGCATATAGAATGCCTCCGATAAAATTCAATACAAAATTAGTATACACCAAATGCTGACAATTTACAACTATTTCCTGCATATCTAAAAAGCGGAAGCCGTTTGGCCTCCGCTTCGTTCATATCTTTTTTCTTTTGATAAAAAACAGCGCTAAAATCACCACAGCAGCAGCCGGAACAATAAACCATACAGCAGAAATCTCTGTGACGCGGTGATACACAAAATCCACATCATAGCCCGGCGTTTCATCGCCAAAGATCTTGCTTTGCACCACAAGTTCCAGCTTTTTCTCCGGGCCGCCGCGGTCCCATTCGCTCCCAAAAATCGTGTAGGTCTGCAGATCCTCCGCATACACCGCCGGGGCCGTTTCTTCCTGCCAATCGGTCTGTCCGTTTTCCCGTGTCCACAGCCGGGCGGCGGCTTCGTACGGGCCAAGCATACGGTCAAAGGTAACGGTAATATATTCTTTTTCGGCTGCGCGGTCCCCGGTGCTGAATTCAAAAGAAAACACCGTGGTGCATTCTCCGTCTTTCAAAAGTGTTTCTGCTTCAAAATTCACTTCGGGTGCATGAGTTGTCTCGCCGTTTTGGTCGGTAACCGTAAACAAAACCTGCTGCTCCGCCGCATAGGCTGGCTGCAGACCAACTGAGCACAGCAAAAGGCAGAGAATGCAGAAAATCGACGCTTGAACTCTCTTCATAAAAGAATCCTCGTTTTAATTTTTCACCTTTCCCCACACGGAACCCGCCGCGAAATCCGCGGGAACGCCCAGTGCTTCGCACACGGTGGCGGCAATGGTATCAAACCCCGTGCGCGTGCCAAGGTTCACGCCGTTTTTCACCCCCGCACCGGTGATGAGCCATGGCACATACTCGCGGGTGTGGTCGGTGGTTTTGGTAAAAGCGGGGTCGCAGCCGTGGTCGGCGGTGATCATCAGCACATCGTTTTCTTCCATGCCGGGCAGGAATTTTTCCAAAAAGCGGTCGAATTCCGTTAGCGCGGCGGCATAGCCGGGCACGTCGCGCCGGTGGCCGTAGGCAGAATCAAACTCCACCAGGTTCACAAAGCACAGGCCGTCAAAAGGCTGCTTCTGCAATTCCAGAGCGGCGGCCATGCCCTCTGCATTGGTGGGGGCGTGGCAGCTTTTTGTTATACCCACGCCGTTGAAAATATCCGCGATCTTCCCCACGGAGATCACGTCTTTCCCCGCATTTTGCAGGGCGGTAAGCATGGTTTTGCCCAGGGGATCGATGCTGTAATCGTGGCGGTGGGCAGTGCGGGTAAAGCCGCCGGCTTTTTCTCCCACAAAGGGTCGGGCAATAACGCGCCCCACCCCCAGCGGGCCGGTGAGCATTTCACGGGCGGTCTCACAGGCGGCATACAGTTCTTCCAGCGGGATGTAGTCCTCGTTCGCCGCCAGCTGGAAAACGCTGTCTGCGCTGGTGTAGACGATCCACGCGCCGGTTTTCAGCGCTTCTTCGCCGTAGTCATCCAGCGCTTTTGTGCCGGAATACGGCAGGTTGCACAGCACCGATCGGCCGGTGCGGCGGGAGAATTCATCCAAAAATTCCTGCGGAAACCCATTGGAGAACGTAGGCAGCGGCTGTTCGCTGCGCAGACCGGCGATCTCCCAGTGACCCACGGTGGTATCCTTGCCGGCGCTTACCTCCTGCAGGCGGGCAAAGCTTCCCCGCGGCGCAGAGAACGGCGTGCGGCCGGTGCCATCGATATGAAAAAGCCCAAGGCGGGTCATCTGCGGGCAATCAAAATTGGGGTGAGCAGCCACAGCGGCCAGGGTATTGGCGCCTTCGTCGCCAAAAGCGGCGGCATCCGGGGCCTCACCAATGCCAAAACTATCCAGCACGATCAAAAAAACACGCATGGTGGTCTCCTTTTCAAAAATTCTAAACTCTATGGCACGCTGCAGGGGGGGTGAAAAGCAACGGAACCCCGGCAGGATTCTTTTAAGGGAGTCCCTCTCTTGCAGGTTCGGTCGAAAGCAAGCTTTCTCCCTTTCAAGTTTGCGTTAAACGCAAACTTGCACAGAAGGTCGCGCTTGCGCGAACTTCAGATTCACCCTTCTCCGAGCGCTTCTCAGGCAAAGGAGTTCCGTGTCCTGCGGGACACAGGTCAGGGCGCTGCCCTGACAACCCACGACCTTTGAAAAGGTCGACGAAACTTTTACGTTACACAGCTTCTGCAAACTTTGCAGCTGTTCACTTTCCGCTGTCAACTTTCAACTTTTAAGAGATGTCCGCCTTATTCTGCACCAGCTTCGGGCAGCCATCAAAGCCGCGAATATTCTCCAGCGTCACGTCCTTCATTGCGCCGGCCAGGTGCACCGCCGCTGCAGCTGCGCGGGAATACACATTGCGCACGATGATATTGAAGGTCTCTTCCGCCGTGGAAGGCCGCGAGCCATACATATGGTTTGCATCGCCCACGCGCACGGCGTAAATGCCGCGGTCCATATAGGGATGATCCTGCGAAGAATCCATCACGCCGTCGATGAGCACGTTATACAGCTTGATATCGCCCTGGTTCAGCAGGCGTACATTGGAGCAGAACGCCGCGCTGTTCACATTGCGGATGATCACGTTGTGGATATCCGGGCACATGCCGGGCACACCGTACATTTTTTCGGTAGAACCGTTCAGCGCCGTCAGCGCCACGGTATCGTCTTCCGTAAAGCCGGTGATATTTTCAATGAGAATATCATGGCAGCCCTGGCGCAGGTCAATGCCATCGCTGTTGCGCACCAAAATGCCCTCGTAAGCACCGGGGAATGCCTCACGGGTAATGCGGTCGTGGTAAGTGCCATCCGGCCACAAAGCAGCGGGATTACTGAGGAAATCGATATCCTGGATTTTACCGTAGCGGCAATACACGAAATTGAGCGCCCACCATCGCTGGTTGCGCACATGCAGGTTTTTCACCGTAAAATTGGCCACATTGGTGAACAGCAGGATGTTGTTCACAGAGATATGCGGCAGGCCGTCTTTGCTGTGGTTACGCTCGCTCAGGTCATTGTACTTACCGCCGTCCAGAATCGCCCGGCCACGGCCTTCAATCACGATATCGTGGTCGGCACCTTCCGGGGTACGGCCGGCCTCGGTGCGGCAGGCAGCATTGGTGAACATATTGCACATGGTGTCATCGGCCATGCGCAGATGGCAGTCCTCCAGAATCAGCGTGAAATCCGACGGAATGCGGATCGTCTGCTCGATCTCCCAATTGCCGGTGACGACCACCCGGCGGGTACCGCTGTTGGCGGCAGCATCAATACAGTTCTGAATATAGGCGCCGCCGTTTTTCTTGAAAATTTTCATAAAGCACCCTCCTTATTTGTAGCCCATCTTCACCACAACCACCGGTTCGGTTTCCAGAGAACGGGCGGTGGTTTCTGCCTGCTGCACGGGCACATCGGCACAGGCGGCAAAGCGGAAGTTCATCTGCCCGCAGGCATTGGCGGTAAAGTTCGTATCCCACACGTTATCAAACAAACGCATATAGATGCGGTTGGCCGGGCCGGTACGCTTTGTCTTGCGGCGCACCACACCGGTCTCCCCAAAGGTCACCAGAGCGGCATCGGTGCTGTTCAGCAACCACCCGCCCGGGTAATGCAGCCAGCCATCTATGGCGTAGAAATCCATACAGGAACCGGGCAGCTGCTCTTCCTCCGGCTTAAACACCGCACCGGCATTGGAAATGCGGGGCAGCGCGTCTTCGCCCGGGGCATCAAACCGCAGGAAAATCACTTCCGGCGCAAAATCGGAACGGCGGTTCATGCGCAGTTCAAATTTCACGGTTTTGGTACGCAGATCCACGGTCATCACACGGCGGGCATACACAGCGGCGGGGTGGGTCAAAGGCTGCTCGTAGCGCAGCGCACCGTTTTCTTCGGTGCATACAGTAGCACCGCAGGCGGCGGGCACCTCGTGCAGGTGCTCTTCACACATGCGGGCGCGGGCAGCTTCGTCCGGGTCGTGGAAAATATCCCGGAAAGTCCAGCGGGGCGAGAATCCATCCGCCACCACGCTGAGCAGCTCACCGAAAGCGCCATCCACCGCCGGGGCGCTCTGCCCGGGGAAGTGCACCAGCACCGGCCAGCCGTTGGCATCGGTCTTTACGGTCACTTCACCGCAGAATGATTCGGCGGCAGCGGTTTCTTTTCCCGGTACAAAGTGCAGGCAGCCCATGGGCGGCACATTCACCGGGCCAAAACGCACCGCCTGGCGCTCGGCTTTATCGCTGAAGGTGCGGGAAACATTCTCCGGGCCGAATTCCTCCGGAGCCTGCGGCCGCACAAAATTGGCTACACCGCCCCGGTATTCCAACGGCAGCAGAGCACCGGTCTCTTCG
>JAFYOA010000425.1 GCA_017547865.1 Clostridia bacterium | reverse complement strand
TTGATGGCCTGTTTGTGAGAACGTTCATTCCGCCTTACAATATGGAAGACGGCTACGAAAGCCTTTTTGAGCTGCCCATTGAACGTGAACCCGGCAAAATGCACGACGTGACCATTGTGTGGCCCACGTACAGCACCGTTTCTTCTCTGTACATTGGTGTGCAGGAGGGTGCACAGGTGCTGCCCCCCGACCCCTACAAACACGACAAGCCCGTGGTATTCTACGGTTCTTCCATTACCCAGGGCGGATGCAGCAGCCAGCCCGGCAACACCTACGAGGATATCCTTTCCCGCTGGCTGGATACAGATTATATCAACCTGGGCTTTTCCGGCAACGCCAAGGGCGAACCGGAGATGGTGGAGTACATCAACAACCTGGATATGAGCGTACTGGTGATGGACTACGACCACAACGCCCCCAGTTCCGACCACCTGCGCGCCACCCACGAGCCCATGTATAAGGCCATTCGTGAACGGCACCCTGACTTGCCCATTGTGATGATTTCCATGCCCAAGCACGTCTCTTCTCCCTGGACAGAAGAACGCAAGGCCATCATCAAGGCCACGTATCAGCACGCCGTGGAGGCCGGCGACAAGAACGTGTATTTCATCGACGGCTGCAGTTTCTTTAAAATCCTCGGTGAAGACAGCTGCACCGTGGACAACACCCACCCGAATGATCTTGGATTCATGGCCATGGCACTGGGCATTCGCCCGGTACTGGAGCCGCTGATGAAATAAAGATTTTTTCGCCTTCCGGCGGGGAATTTCTTTTTGGCAAAAGAAATGGAAGTCTGGCTTCATGGCCATGGCGCTGGGCATTCGCCCTGTATAGGAGCCGCTGATGAAATAAAGATTTTTTCGCCTTCCGGCGGGGAATTTCTTTTTGGCAAAAGAAATGGAAGTTTGGATTCATGGCCATGGCACTGGGCATTCGCCCGGTACTGGAGCCGTTGCTGAAATAAAGATTTTTTCGCCTTCCGGCGGGGAATTTCTTTTTGGCAAAAGAAATGGAAGTCTGGCTTCATGGCCATGGCGCTGGGCATTCGCCCTGTATTGGAGCCGCTGATGAAATAAAGATTTTTTCGCCTTCCGGCGGAGAATTTCTTTTTGGCAAAAGAAATGGAAGTCTGGCTTCATGGCCATGGCACTGGGTATTCGCCCGGTACTGGAGCCGCTGATGAAGTGATTATTTAAAAAACAGGCACGGCAAACCATTCGCTGTGCCTGTTTCCGTACATACGATTTTGCCGGATTGGATAAATAAAACGTAAGGAGATGGAATAAAATGATGGATTTATGGTTGCGGGATACATGGATCATGGCTGCAACTGCGGCAGCTGTTCTCATCGTGCTGCCCGTACAGCTTTTGCTCTGCTTCAAAGCAAAAAGATTGTTTTTCAGGCTTTTGCCCGCCGCACTGCTCGCGGCAGCTGTCATCATTTTTGGCGCCATGATGGTCTTTGCCAGAGATTGGTCTGCGCTCCTCTATGTTATACTCGCGTTTTTCTCCGGTGCTCTGCTTCTTTTCTGCGGCATTGCCTGGGGTATTTGGGCCATTGCCCGGCTTTTAAAAAAGGAACCCACCGGAGGCTGCAAATGAAAACAAAAAAAGTGATCGTTCTGCCCTACGACAAAGCATGGAAAACCGCATTTGAAGCAATCAAAGCAGAGATTGAATCTGCTCTGGGTGAACTGTGCCTGCGTGTGGAGCACGTGGGCAGCACTTCTGTGGAGGGGCTCTCCGCCAAACCCATCATTGACCTGGATGTAGTGATTCGTGACTATTCTGTATTCGACGCGGTGGTGCAGGAAATGGCTGCCATCGGGTACATCCACGAAGGTGACCTGGGTATTCAAGAACGGGAAGCGTTCAAATACACGAACAAGCCCCATCTGCAGGCCCACCACCTGTATGTGTGCCCGCAAAATTCCCGCGAGCTGCACCGCCACCTCACTTTCCGCAATTATCTCCGCAGCCACCCGGAAGCTGTGAAAAAATACAGCCTGGTAAAAGAAACAGCGGCGCAGCTGTTTCCGGAGGATATTGACGGCTACATGGCGTATAAATCTCCCTGCATTGAAGAACTGTATGGCTTGTGCGGCTTAAAATAAGCATTTCCCCGCTATAAAAAGCGGGGATTTTCTTTATGCAGAGCGAATTTTTAAAATTCACTAAAATAATATTGATTTTTATTATCATATTTGATATAATAAAACCGTAACCTACGAGTACAAGGTTCCTCTAATACAAAAGAGCGGGCGTGCTGCTTTTCTGCAGTGCGTCCGCTCGCTTTTTAATACAATTGTTTTATGTTTTCCCGCTGCTGCGGGTCATCCCACAGGGCAGAAAAATTTGCCACACCACTCAGCGTGCCGATGAGCGGTGCATTTTTCAGCACGGTGCCCCGCAGTTTTTCGCAGATGGCATCCGCAAAATTCTCCGCAAAAATCACCTTACTGCTGCGGCCAAAATAGCTTTGCACCGCAAATTCTACCGGCGCTGTTATGCCGGATGCATTGTGCATTTCTGCCAGCAGCACCTGGGCGCGCAGCAGGTTTTCTTCCCGCATTTCAATTTCCCTGGCGGTGACCGCTGCCAATAAAGCGGCTTTCAGTTCTTCGGCTACCGGCAGGCGGGCAAACGCCGTGCCAAACCACTTGCTGTAGGGCGCGTATTGGCCGCAATAGAGAAACGCCAGCCGCATCAGTCGTTCGGCCATACGGCCGCCCACCAAGGCAGAACCGATTTCGTCCCCTGCTTCGGCACAGCGGCGCACAAAGGCCTGTTCTTCCGCAATCAGCGCCCACTGAGAGGCAATAAGATACAGCCGTACCGTCTCCGGATAAAAACGAAGCTTATCCAGAGTCTTTTGTACCTGCAGGCCGTCTTCAAACAGTACCCCGGCAGTCAAGGCCAGCAAACGGTGCTCCGAAAGCCCCAGCCAATCCCGCTCATTCAGCGCGAGCGGGTCGGTTATACCGGTATAGCTGTGCAAAAAATCTTCAAACGTCTGCACCCAAACCAGCGGGCGCACCGGGCCTTTGGCAACGAACTGCGGGTGCTGCACCCCGTTGTCATTGGGATCGGGTGCAGAAAAATTCACACTGTAACCGCAAAAAGTAACGGGTAGTTCTTCTCCCAAAACACGGAAGATCTCTTCTTTCAGCGGCAAGTCTGCTTCTTTTAAAAACAAATAAAACCGCGGGCCCCACATATGGTCGGTAGAAACCGCATCATCGTACCCCAGCACATCGGAACCATAGCCTAAAATTCCTGCCGTGTATACCAGCCCCGGAAAATGCTTTTGCAGCACCGGGCGGGCGCATTCGTTAAAAAAGGCGCGGCACAGGCCTTTTCCTTTGATAAACGCTGGCATAGCTTACACCGTGCCTTCCGGCAAAAGGCCCTTGATGACCTCGCCGGCGATGATGAGCCCGGCGCAGGCGGGTACGAACGAATTGCTGGCCGGAGCCACCTTGCCATTCTGCGGTTCGGCGGGCTGGCGCAGGGGCAGCGGCTGTTCGGTGGAGAACAGCACCTTCAACTTTTTTACGCCCCGCTTGCGCAGCTCGGTGCGCATTACCCGGGCCAGGGGGCACACGCTGGTCTTGTAAATATCCGCCACTTCCAGCCGGGTGGGATCGATCTTGTTCCCCGTGCCCATGCTGCAGATGATGGGCACACCGGCCGCCTGGGCCCGCAGCACCAGTTCGATCTTTCCGCTGACGGTATCGATGGCATCCACCACGTAATCGTACTGGGTAAAATCAAACTGACCGGCGGTTTCCGGTACGAAAAACACATCGTAAGTACGCACAACACAGCCGGGGTGAATGGAAGCAATGCGCTGCCGGAAGGCCTCGGTTTTCTGCATGCCCACCGTATCGTGGGTGGCAATGATCTGCCGGTTGATATTGGAAACGCTCACGGTGTCGTGATCGATGATATCAATGGCGCCAACACCGGCACGGGCCAGCGCCTCTATGGTATAGCCGCCCACGCCGCCGGCACCAAACACCGCCACGCGGGCATTCAGCAGGGCTTTCTGCCCCTCTTCGCCAAACATTCTCTCTGTTCTGGAAAATTGAGTCTCCATGCAAATTCCCCCTTTAACAGGAACAGTATACCACACTTACCCCAAAGAAAACAACAGAAACAGCATTGACGTTTTTCCCTGCTCTCTGCTACAATAAAAACAGAAACTACGGGAGGAACGAACCATGAAAGAGATTTTTGAAAGAAGAAGCGTACGCAAATTCACCGATGAACCCATTGCCGATGCCCAGCTGGAAAAGCTGCTGCGGGCCGCCATGCGGGCTCCTTCTGCCGGCAACGAGCAGCCCTGGGAATTTATTGTGGTGAAGAGCAAAGAGACCATGCAGAAAATTCGGGAGTTCCACATTTACTCCCAGCCGCTGGATACCGCCGCCTGCGCCGTGGTGGTGTGCGGCAACCAAATGAAGGAACGCTTCCCCGGGTATTGGGTGCAGGATTGCTCTGCCGCCACCCAGAACCTGCTGCTGGAAGCCGTGCACCTGGGCCTGGGCGCCGTGTGGATGGGCGTGTACCCCATGCAGGCACGGGTGGAAGACTGCCAAAAGCTGTTTAACCTGCCGGAGCATGTGCTGCCCCTGGGCATTATTGCCATTGGCCACCCCGCCGAGGCCCCTGCCCCGCTGGACACCTACAAACCGGAACGGGTGCATCTGGAAAGCTGGGAATAAGCAAAAAGAGGAAGCACGCGGCTTCCTCTTTCTCATTTATTAGGTTTAATGGCCGTTATAAATGCTCGTTCTATCGCCCAGGCAGACGGTGAACACAACGCCATTTTTGATGGTAACCATCAGAACCGGAGAAAGATTATAAATACGGTAAACATATTCACGCCCCTTTTCCGCGGACCAGTTTCCCAGCGAAATCGGATCCATAAACCAGTTGCACACATCGGGAGATTCCGGTTTGCCATTCAGATAGGAAACAACCAAGTCAAAACTTTCTGCGGTTTCCACATCCACACCCGGTCTGGAAGAAGCCATGGGGTATTTTTTCATCACGTCTTCGTAGGTATCGCCAATGCGAATGCCGCCCAGCTCCAGTTTGGAATCCTTGCC
>JAFYOA010000424.1 GCA_017547865.1 Clostridia bacterium | reverse complement strand
CTGCTTTCCGGTTTGGGTGCCAATAAAAATGCCCGCCGCGCCTCTGTAATTCACCTGACTTTCAACGTGCTGGGCACTATCATTTGGCTCACAGTGTTCAGTATTGTTTCTGCCATGTTTAAACCCGCCTTGCTGAGTGAATCCGCTTCCTACTTCGGCATTGCCGTGGCTCACTCTATTTTCAACCTGCTGTGCACTATTGTGCTGCTGCCCGCTTCCGCTCTGCTGGAAAAACTGGCCTACATCATTGTGCCGGAAACCGCCAACGACGTGGAAAAGAAAGTGGAACTGGACGAACGTCTGCTGGCTACCCCCACCATTGCTTTGGCCGAAAGCGCCAAGCTGGTGCGTAAAATGGGACAAGAAGCCGTGCAGGGCTTTAAGCTGAGCCTGCAGCTGGTGAACCAGTACGATCCTGCCGTGGCCGAAGAAGTTCGCCGGCTGGAAGATAACACCGACCACTACGAAGACGTGCTGGGTACCTACCTTGCCAAGGCCTCCCGCTTCCAGATGAGCGACGACGACAGCACGGAAGTTTCCAAGCTGCTCAAGGCCATTGGTGACTTCGAGCGTATTTCCGACCACAGTGTGGACGTGCTGGAATCCATCGAAGAACTGCGTGAAAAGAAGATCGAGTTCTCTGAAGGTGCCAAAAAAGAAATGGATGTTCTGTGTGCCGCTCTTTCCGAAATTCTGGATACCACTATGTTCGCCTTTGAACACGACGATGCCAACGCTGCCATGGATGTTGAACCCCTGGAGCAGGTCATCGACGATCTGAAATCCAACCTGCGTGACGGTCACATTGTCCGCCTGCGCAACGGCGATTGCACCGTGGAAGCCGGCTTTGTGTGGGCCGACCTGCTCACCAGCATGGAGCGTACCTCCGACCACTGCTCCAACATCGCTGCCTGCGTGCTGGATGCACAGCAGAGCAACTTCAATGTGCACGAATCCACTCGTGAACTGAAGAACGACAGCCGTATCTTCAAAGAAAAATTTGCCGAATACGCAAAAAAATACCTTGCTTGATGAACAACGCAAAACACCGGGAGAGCCTGTGCGCTTTCCCGGTGCTTTTTTATATCTGTTTATTTTTTCAGCCAAATGGGGTTGCCGATGGCCACCGGTGCGCCGTCCGATTCACGGATGACCACCGCACGGTAGAAGTTCCGTTCCTGCACCTGCAGGGCAGCAGCAAAGGGAAGAGTGAGCGGCATGCTGCAGGCAAGTCCCTTGTCGGTCAGCACATCCAGCCGGTAGCTTTCGTTTTCATCCCAGCGGTCCGGGTGGCCGTCGTCCACGCGGATACACAGGGTCTGCCCCGGAGCATAGGCAGCCGTGCCGCCCATGGCCGTGTCGTCAATACTCATTTTAATGCCGGCGTAACCGGCGGTCAGGTCACCTTTTCGCAGGTAAGAAAGATAAGCCGCGCCGTTCTTTTCATGGGAATACACGGTGTTGAAGGCTTCGTTGGTGGGTTCCCCGTGGCAGTCTGTGGTGCCGGTGTTGTAAATTTTGTGCCCCCGGGCCAGCAGTTCCATCCACAGTTTGTAGTTGTCCACCGTGTTTTCGCAGTACATATCCTGCTGGTAGGCGTACATGGTCTCCAGCGCGGTGCCGTCCCCAAAGAAGTAATCTTCCGGGTTATCGCTCTGCATCACCTGCTTGGGGTGCGGGTGAATCACCGTGCCGCCTTCTTCCAGAACAGCCTGCACGATTTCCAGGTAGCGTGATTTTTCAATGGTTTTGTAAACGAAGGTGCCTTCTTTGCCGCCGGTAAATTCATACACATCCGGGAATTTTTCCAGTACCCGCAGCAGGCATTCCGGCTGGGGAACCACCATAACGTAGTGGTGCGAAAGGGCGGGATCACGCCAGGTCATGCCGGGCTCGGTGCCGTATACAAACAACTCCGGGTCGAATTCATCCAAATACATGTGCCGCACCTGCCGGTGGTCCATCAGGCCCACAAAATCGATGTGCAGCTGCTTCATATATTCTTTCCATTCGGCGGGGGTGGTGCGGCCGTCGCTGTTCCCACCAGAGGCACTGTGGCAGTGAAAATCGCCGTAATAGGCCTTTCTGCCGGCGTACAGGGCATCAAGTTTGGAAAAATCGGCGTTTTCGGAAATAACATGTCGGTCATCCGCCAATTGAATCGTCTCGCAAACGTGCTTGTTCATAAACAAATCCTCCTGCGGTGAAGTATTTTGCTGCCTTGACTATAGCACAAAGCGGAACTTTTTTCAATGCCAAAAAGCAAATGTCGGAAAGGTATGAATCATATTCGAAAATTCATCTGTTAAACT
>JAFYOA010000423.1 GCA_017547865.1 Clostridia bacterium | reverse complement strand
TGGATAATTCCGATGAAAAAGTAGCGGTTTGTGCGGATTATGTAGGTCCTACGGAAGGCGTGACCGAAGTTACCATTCCGGGTGAAATCAACGGTATCCGCGTATACTGTCTGATGATCGCAAATACCTTGCCGGACAGCGTGGAGACCGTGGTCGTGGAGGAAGGTGTCAGTATGATGATCGCCTCCTTCCTGCAAGAGCCTAACCTGACCCATGTGGAACTGCCGGATTCCCTGGTGCACACTTTCGAAAGCTTTTTAAACCTGCCTAAGCTGAAAGAAATCGACCTGCCGGAGAATTTGTACTGGCTGGGTGGTTTCCGCAACTGCGAAAGCCTGACCCGAGTTACAGTTCCTGCCAGTGTGGGGTATCTTGAGGCTTTTGGCTACTGCAATTTGGAATCTGTTGCCATTGAAAGTGAATCTCTGTATTGTGTGGATTACAACTCTTTCCGTGATAATCCAAACCTGACGGAAGTGGTGCTGCCTGATTCTGTGCGTACCATTGGCGCCGGCAGCTTTATGAACACCGGCATTACGGAATTTCATGTGCCTGCCTGTCTGCAGGAAGTTGGCCGTTTTGGCGATACCAATAAAACCGACCTGCACGAGCGGGTGCTGATGAACACGCCCTATATGGATTCTTTGGAAGAAGATTTCCTGGTGTGGAACGATCGTCTCCTTGTGGCGTATCTTGGCGATGATACATCGGTTACGGTTCCTGCTGGGGTGACCCATCTGTGCAACTACGCTTTCAACAGCGAGACCCTGGAAGAACTGATTGTTCCTGAAGGAGTGGAGGTATTCTGGCGGTACGCCTTGTTCAATACCCCTGCTTTGAAGAAGCTGGAATTGCCATCCACGCTCACGGTTTTTGAACTTTCCAACGATATGCGGAAAGCCCTTTGCGATACCTGCGTAGTGTATCTACCTGCCGACAGCGTTGCCCTTGAATTCCTGGAGCAGGGTAAATATCCTATGCAGTGTGAGATTAAATAAATTTCTGTGTAAAAGAGAAGAGGATCTGCGGATCCTCTTTTTTCTTTTTTTGCGTAGCCAAACCCAGCAAACTGTGCTATACTGAAAACGCAAAAGCTTTAAGGAGTGAGTTGTATGTTTGATTTTGAATTTGAATGCACTTGCGAACAGAAAAAACACAGTGCCCCGCTGAAAGTGATTGAAGTAAGCGAACATGCCGTGGAAAAAGTGGCACAGCTGCTGCAGGGTTATAGCCGTATTTTTATGGTGGCCGATGAAAACACCTATGCTGTGGCCGGCAAGCGTGTGGAAGAACTGCTTTCTGCCGCCGGCATGCTTTCGCACAGCTTTGTGCTGCCCGCCGGTGCTATGCCCAACGAAACCAACATCGGCCGTGTGCTGATCGAAGCCGGTACCAATCGCCCGGTGTTCGATATCAACAAGTTCTCTGTGCTGCCGGATTATATTCTGGCCGTGGGTTCCGGTTCGGTGAATGATATCTGCCGTATGGTCAGCTACCGCCTGGGACTGGAATACGGTGTGGTGGGCACTGCCCCCTCCATGGATGGCTACGTTTCCGTGGTGGCTCCGCTGATTGTGGGCAACCGGAAGATCGTGTATGACTGCACCACCGCCCGCCATGTGATCATCGACCTGAACGTGTGTGCTGCTGCCCCTTATGACCTGCTGCTGGCCGGCGTGGGCGATATGATCTGCAAGTATGTTGCGATTCTCGACTGGCGCCTGGCCCGCCGGGAAGTGGGCGAATATTACTGCGAAACCGTGGCCAACAAAGTGCTGGAAGCCACCCGTCTGTGCATTGAATCCGCTTATACGCTGAAAGACCGTTCCATCGAGTCTGTCCGTAATACGGTCAGCGGTCTTATCCTTTCCGGCCTGTGCATTGCCTACACCGGCACGTCCCGTCCGGCTTCCGGTACGGAACACATGGTGGGGCAGACCTGGGAAGTGATGGATGTGGAAGAAGGCAAGGTGCCCCACCTGCACGGCATTGAGTGCGGTGAGGGTACGTTCATGGCCATCTCCATGTTCAAGCGCCTGTACAAAGAAACCGAAGATATGGAACTGAAGGCCATGATCGGTGAGTTCCTGCCGCTGTTTGAGTCCATCCGCGAAATGCAGAAGACGGTGCAGATCCCCTTCACCGTGAAAGATAAAGAGCGCTTTATTGAGGGCGTGCTGCGCGGCCGCACTTTCCGTGTGCGTTACACCCTGCTGCAGTACCTGTACGACCGCGGCATGCTGGAAGATTACGCAGCCTCTGCTTTTGATGATATTATGGCCAACGATTGCTATAACAAATAATTAAGAAAAACGGTGCTCTGCGGAGTGCCGTTTTTTGTGAAGAACAAATGTCTTCCCCCCTGTTTATAATTTGTTAAGAAACCCGGCCGAAATGGCTTGCGCGCCTTCGAACCGAATGATATAATGGCGGTATCGAACCCACCCGTAAGGAGGATAACTATGGAAAAATTCTTTAAACTGAAAGAAAACGGCACCAACGTGCGTACCGAGATCATGGCCGGTCTTACGACCTTCTTTGCGATGGCGTACATTGTGGTGACCAACCCCAACCAGGTTGTCAGTTTCAGCCATTTGGCAGAGGGCGCCGATCCGGCATTCCAGCAGATCTGGAACGCTGTGTATATCGCCTCTATCCTGGCGGCTGTCATCGGCACCAGTCTCATGGCGTTTTATGCCAAAATGCCGTTTGCACAGGCTTGCGGTATGGGTCTTAACTCGTTCTTCTTTGTCAGCTTTATTCTGCCTGTTGTTCTGGGCGGTGGTGCCGGCGAAGCACTGGTGGACGGTTATCAGGCCGGTCTGGTCATCATTTTGGTGTCCGGTCTTGTGTTCCTGCTGCTTTCTGTTACCGGTCTCCGCAGCAAAATCGCCAAGGCTCTGCCGGATTGCCTGAAGAAGGCCATTCCCGCCGGTATCGGTCTGTTCATTGCCTTCATCGGCTTCCAGAACGTCGGTCTCATTCAGGCCAACCAGTATACCCTGGTGCAGTTTGTGGACATTCACGGCGCTTTGGCCAACGGCACGTTTATGACCGTTGCTCTGCCCGCTTTGCTTGCCCTGCTGGGTCTTGTGATTATTGCTGTGCTGGAGCACTTTAAGGTGAAGGGTTCCATTCTCATCAGTATTGGCGGTGTTACCGTTTTGTATTACCTGCTCACCGGCACTGTGCCTTCTTTCGATCTGGGTCAGATCGGCCAGACCTTCAAGGATTTCGGCACCATCGGCATCACCGGTGTGTTCCAGGCAAAATCCTGGACCGACGCCTTCTCCGGTGAAGTGATCGGCGGCATTATTTCTGCCATCATGCTCATCGTTACCTTCTGCCTGGTCGATATGTTCGACACCATCGGCACGCTGTACGGTGCCGCTGCTCAGGCCGATATGATCGATGAAAACGGCGACCCCTACAACGTAGACAAGTGCATGACCAGCGACTCTGTGGCCACCGTGGCCGGTGCTGTGATGGGTACCTCCACCTGCACCACTTTCGTAGAATCTGCTGCCGGTGTGGGTGCCGGCGGCCGTACCGGTTTTACCGCTCTGGTTGTTGCCATCTGTTTTGCAGCCTGCCTGTTCCTGTCTCCGCTGGCTTCTGTTGTTCCTGCCTGCGCCACCGCTCCCGCGCTCATTTATGTGGGTGTGCTCATGCTGAAGGGCTTTGCCAAGGTTGATATGAACGACACCCGCAGCGCTGTGCCTGCCTTCCTGGCTCTTATCATGATGCCTCTGACCTATTCCATTTCCAATGGTATCGGCATTGGCGCCATCGCTTACACCCTCATCACCCTCTGCACCGGTAAGTTTGAGAAGAAGGATATCCCGATCACCATCATCGCCATCCTCTTCACCCTCAAGTTTATCCTGGTCACCATGTAATTTCAAAAAAAGTTATGGCAGTGCACGTTGTTTGGCGTGCACTGCTTTTTTGTGTGCCTTTTTACAAGAAGTGTGTTGCTTTTGCGCCGCAAGTGCGGTAAGCTGAAAGCAGAACAACCACACGGAGGGATGAACATGGATTTGAAAACAATGCTGGCAGCACTGCGGGCCGGTGAAGGCAAGCCGTTCTCGCTGCTGCGGGATAAAGAAAAAATTGAACAGGTGAAAACCCACCCGTATTATGTGCCTATGCTGCAGGAGATGCAGCGGCGTGCGGAGGAATCTATGGCGCAGCCCCTGCTTTCCATGCGCTACTCCCATTACCAGGCCTTCGATGCCACCGGTTCCCGGGATGACTGGCAGCATGTGTGGCATGAACGCAAAGGCTACATGGCGGCCCTGGCGGCAATGTGCGTTTACAGAGAAGATGAAAAATACATCCACGAGCTGGAAGACCTGATCTGGAGCGTGTGCGATGTATATAACTGGTGCTTGCCGGCCCACATCACCAACGGCGGTACCACGGTCATTGAAACGATGAATCGGTTCCCCGCGGATGGCAACATGTATGCTTACGCCAAAGAACACCGCCACGTGGTGGACCTTGGTGCGGCAGAAATGGCCGGTCAGCTGACGGAGATTCTCTACGAGCTGGAAGATAAGCTGGCGCCCATGGTGGTGTACCGTGCCCGGCATGAAATTCAGGAGCGGGTGCTGCAGCCCTTTATGGCCATTGGTGCGCCGTATAATTGGGAGACCACCGACAACAACTGGGCGGCGGTGTGCGCCTGCGGCGTGGGTATGGCGGCCATGTACCTGATGAAAGACAGTGCCATGCTGGCGCCGGTGCTGGTGCGCTGCTGCCAGGCAATGGATTGTTTCCTGGATGCCATTGAAGACGACGGCGTGTGCGCCGAAGGACTGAGCTACTGGAACTACGGCTTTGGCAATTACCTTATTTTTGCAGATTTGCTGAAGGCCCGCACCGGCGGTGCCATTGATTTAATGCAGGGCGAAAAGATTCGGCAAATCGCGCTGTTCCAGCAGCGGGCTATGCTCACCGGGGAAAACTGCGTATCCTTCTCCGATTGTTACCCCACGCTGAAATACCAGTTTGCCACCACCCACAAGCTGCAGCAGCTGTTCCCCAATGACCTGGTGGTGCCGGATGCCTGTTACGGCAGCCTGCAGACCGACCCCTTTGGCAAGATCAACTTCCTGCTGCGCAACTTTACCTGGACCGACCCGGAGACCCCCACCGGCCCCCTGCCGGACGGCGAGACTCTGCTGCCGGGGACCCAGTGGCTCATCGTGCGCCGCAGCTTTGGAGATTTCCACACGGCCGTTGCCGCAAAAGCCGGCCACAATGCCGAACCTCACAACCACAACGATATCGGCAGTTTTGAGATCGATGCCGGCGGCGATATGCTGCTGTGCGATATCGGTTCTGCCCAGTATACAAAGGATTACTTCCGGGATGAGACCCGTTACGGCTACCTGGTGAATGGTTCCCAGGGGCACAGTGTGCCGGAAGTGGGCGGCTGCCGCCAGCAGATGGGCCGCGGTTTTGCGGCGAAAGACGTGGAACTGGAAACCACCGAGGAAGCCGCCTGGCTGCAGGCGGATATTGCCGGTGCCTACGAAAACGCCGGGCTGCAAAGTCTGGTGCGCCGGGTAGAAGTCTCTAAAACGGAGCCCCGGGTAACGGTGACGGATGCCATTGCTTTTGCCGGTGAACCACAGCCTGTGGTGGAGCGCATGGTGACCCGCTTTGTGCCTGTGGTGGCCGAGGGCTGCGTGACCATTGCCGGTGAAAACGGCACGGCAAAGATTTTCTACGATGCGGAACAGCTTGCCTGCACCCTGCGGGAAGACAGCTTTATGCTGAAACTGGAACACGTGCCTGCCCCGGTGTATATCCTTGATTTTGCCCTGCGGAAACCGGAAAACAAACAGCAGGTGAAGTTCGAAATTCAACTGGCGAAAAAGTAAAAAAGATGGCGGCGTACACAGGGCGTGTGCGCCGCTTTTTATGCTGCGTGCTTGCATAGCGGGGAGATTGATGCTATACTGTAGAAAAATCGCTGAATTGGGCGGAAAGGGGCCTTTTATGAAGAAATTTGCGGTGGTGTTGGTGCTGCTTCTGCTGTTGTGCGGCTGCGATGCCGGCAAGAACTTCCCGGTGGACCCGGTGGTGCAATCCTCCCAGCCGGAGGAGTCTTCTGCCCTGAAAGAATTGAACCTGTGCGGAGAGACCTACCCGCTGGATGTGCCGGAACTCGTTTTGAACGAGAGTTTCTCCATAGAAGATGCGGTGCAGCTGCCTTATGCGGAAAATCTGGAGTCTCTGAGCCTTTCTCTCAGCGCGGCTTATATGCGGGAATACGGCGAAACCGCGCTGGATTTTCTTGCGTTCTGCCTGACGATCGAAGAGCTGACGCTTCATGTGAATCTGAGTGCGGATGAGTTTATTCCGCTGGAAGTGCTGACCCGCAACGAGAATCTGCATTCCCTGTATCTTTCCGGCGGTGCGGCAGATCTTTCCATTCTTTCCCGATGCAAGGGATTGAAAGTGCTGGGTCTTACCGGCGTACAGGCTGAACTGAGCGGCCTGAACGGCATGGAACTGGAAAAACTGTATCTTAGCGGATACCAGGATGTTTCTGACCTGGCGTATATGAAGAGCCTGCGGTATTTTTGCCCCGGGTGGGTGGAAACAGGCTACAAGTCCCT
>JAFYOA010000422.1 GCA_017547865.1 Clostridia bacterium | reverse complement strand
ACCGGATGCTAATCTAAAAATATGGTTCTTTGGAATCTGTTGGTTATTTGCGCTTTAGGCGTTTTGCGTATTGCTCTTTTGTTTCCTTTTTGTTGTATAAATACTTTTCGAGAGTAGATTCACGAATACGCCCTTTGTTGACATCGTTAAGTGTATCGCGTGCTGCTTTCTCCCCAAATTTGTCAAGAATTCTACAAAAATTTACTGCATCTAGTTTGTTTTTACCCATATTGCAATTCTCCTTAATCCAAAACACCGTGGATGGGATTGTTCTTCATGGGTTCGCCGCGGGTGTATTTGGATTCCAGCTTGATCAGAGCACCGGCGTTGCTGCTCTTTTCAAAGCTCTGCATGATTTCCAGCACGTGGTAGGTCTGCTTCCAGCTTTCGCGGGCTTCACGGCCGTCCACAATGGCCTTGGCCATATCGGCAAGGCCAAGGCCGCGGGAGTTCTCGCTGTAGTCGAAGCACAGCGGCATCTCCATAACTTCTTTGTTCTCCGGGCGCAGCAGCTTGATGGGACCGCCGAAGGTGTTCGGGTCGGGCACGAACAGGGTGCCCTTGGTGCCGTAAATCTCCAGACGGGCCTGGTGGGGGTAGTAGGCATCGAAGGTGGTGAAAATGGTGCCGGTGGCGCCGCTGTCAAAGTTCATAATGCCGGTTACATAGGTGGGTACTTCCACGTTCACCACTTCGCCGCAGCGGGGCTTGCTGGTAATGGTGCGGGTGGGGAAGGCCGCCTTGGTGACGCCCATAACGCTGGAAACGCCGCCCAGCAGGTTCACCAGTGCGGTAACGTAATAGGGGCCCATATCCAGCATGGGGCCGCCGCCGTACTGGTAGTAGAAGGCCGGGTCCGGATGCCAGGTTTCGTGGCCGCGGCAGATCATAAATGCTGCAGCACCGATGGGCGTGCCGATGTAACCGTCGTCGATGAGCTTGCGGCAGGTCTGAATACCGGCACCCAGGAAGGTATCCGGTGCGCCGCCGATGAGCAGGCCTTTTTCTTCGGCCAGGGCAACCAGTTCCTTGGCTTCTTCCAGAGAGGCGGCCAGTGGCTTTTCGGTGTAAACGTGCTTGCCGGCCTTCAGCGCTTCAATGGAAACACCGTAGTGTTCATACGGGCGGGTCAGGTTGAGAACGATGTCGATCTCCGGATCGGCAAACAGTTCATACATGGTGTCGTACAGCTTGGGTACGTTGTATTTTTCCTGGGCGCGCTCGGCTTTTTCACGCACCAGGTCGCACACGGCTACCAGCTCAATTTCTTTAAAATGCTCGGTAATGTTCTTCAGGTAGATGCCGCTGATATCGCCGACACCGACCATACCGATCTTCAGCACTTTTGCCATGAGGGGGTCCTCCTTAATACATCTTTGCGGTGTTCTCAAACCGCTCAGTGGTCAGATTGTGGTCAATGGCGTACTGCTTGCCTTCGCCGGCCCACAGCATACCGCGCTCCATCAGAATCTCGGCATTGGGGGATTTTTCAAACACGTCGTCGTGGTGGCCGAGGGAATTGTAGAACACGCGGCCGTTGCCCCAGTATTTGGTCCAGGCCACGGGCATATCCACGGGCTTGTTGGAAATGTGATAATAGGGCACGATAGGGAAGCGGGTGGTGGCCAGCACTTCAATGGAGGGGTCGACGTGCAGATAGTAATGCTCGCTGCACACGGGGAAGTCTTCCAAACCTTCCACAATGGGGCTGGAACCGTGGCAGATGTTCACGGTGTAGTTGATGCCGTCACCGCCGGGATGGCTGACCCACTGGCCGCCGGTGATGAACTGCCATTCGGTGTCGTTGCGGAAGGCATCGCACATGCCGCCGTGGCAGCCGGCCAGGCCAACGCCGGCGCCCACAGCCTTGCAAATGTTCACAACGTATTCGTGCTTGATCTCGCCCATGGTCCAGCAGGCTACAATGAGATCCAGTCCCATCAGCATATCCAGGTCTGCCAAAACGTCCAGGGTGTCGCTGATGGTGCATTCGTAGTCGTGTTTTTCCAGCAGGCGGGCAAAACGCTTGGAGGTGAGCTTCGGCTCGTGGCCGTCCCAGCCGCCCTGCAGAATCAATGCTTTTTTCATGGTGATTGCTCCTTTCAGATGATTGATCAGATATGACAGGCTGACTCACAGCCTGTTTATTTCGTGGTTATTAAAGGAAAACACGCAGCGCCATGCGCATGGAATTTCCCTTTTGGTTGCATTATACCACCCACTGTGGTAAAATACCAGTCATAATCCATTGGGTTTTCGCCAAATATTGCGATTTTTTACGAGAAGGAGCTGTGAAACCGTGCAGAAAGAGAAGATTCGTGCTTTTTACGAAATACGGCCGGGCACAGGCGAAGAACTGCATATTTCCCGGGGGCAAAGCATGAATTTCCCACCCCACCTGCACGAAGAACTGGAACTGTGCTGGGTGCAGCAGGGCAGCATGTGGGTGATGGTTGGAACACAATGGAGGGAACTGACCACCGGTATGCTTGCGGTGGCGTTTCCTAACACCGTGCATGCCTACCGCTGCGAGCAGGCCGATACCCGTTTTACCATGATGATCTGCCGCCCGTCAATGTTCGAAAGCTCTTTGGCAAGGGTAAAGCATCAGGTGCCGGTGTGTCCGTTTTTAGAGGCTGGAGAGGTTCATCCCGATATCGTGTATTCCATGAACGGTTTGTGCGAGCAGATGGACCGGGAACCGAACCGCGAGATCTTCCGGGCGATGATACGCCTGTTGCTGGCGCGACTGCTTACAATTGTAGAACTTTCTCCGGCAGATGAACTGCAGACCATTGATCTTACCAGTCGATTGGTGGATTACCTTTCCAAAAACTACCTGCAGCCCCTTACGCTGGAAGAAGTTGCCAAATCGCTGGGGGTCAGCCGGTACCATGTGTCTCATGTGTTTTCTTCACGGATGAAAACAAATTTTTCGGATTATCTGAATTTTCTTCGCCTGGACTATGCATGTGAACTGCTGCAGACTACAGATAAAAGTATTTCGGATATAAGCATGGATGCAGGTTTTTCCAGCCAGCGGACTTTTAACCGTGCATTTCAAAAAAATTATAGTCTTACTCCTCGCCAGTATCGGCAAGGAATACGCAATCCTCAAAAGAAATAAAAGAAAACCCGGCAGAAGCGGTGATAACACTGCGTCTGTCGGGTTTGTTTATTGCAGGTGGATCATTCGTTCTAGTCGGCAACTTTGTAATAGAACTGCTCCAAAGCGCCGGCGTTCATCAGCACCGGCACAGGGTAGAGGGGGTTGGCTTCTTTGGCGGCGTGGCGGGCCATGGCGGGAATATCTTTCTTTTCAATGCCGGTCAGTGTTTCCGGAATACCCATGCGGCGGTTCAGCCTGCGAATGGCGGCGATGAATTTTTTGGCGCCTTCTTCCGGGGTGTCTTCCGGTTTGGCTACGCCGGCGGCCACACCCAGCCGGTGCAGTTTTTTGTATACGGCCGGGCCGTAGGCTTCCAGTACAATGGGCATCAGCACGGCATTGGCCAGGCCATGGGGAATATTGTACTGCCCGCCCAGGGAATGCGCCACGGCATGAATATAACCCACATACGATTTTGTGAACGCAAGCCCGGCTTTATAGGCGGCCTGCAGCATATTTTTGCGGGCATCGCGGTTTTCGCCGTTTTCGTAGGCTTTTTCAATGTTTCCAAAAATCAGCCGCACGGTTTCCAGCGCCAGGGCTCGGGTCTCTTTTGTGGTGGAACGCCCGATGTAGGCTTCCACCGCGTGGGTCAAAGCATCCATGCCGGTGGTGGCGGTCAGGCCTTTGGGCAGGGTCACCGTCACTTCGGGGTCAAGCACCGCAAAGCGGGGGATCATGGTGAAGTTGTTCATGGTGTATTTGTGCTTTGTTTCGCTGTCGGTGATCACCGCGGTCACGGTCACTTCGCTGCCGGTGCCGGCGGTGGTGGGAATGGCGATGAGGGTGGGCAGCTTCTTCCACACCTTCAGCAGGCCTTTCAACTGGTTCACGCTTTTATTGGGGAACACCACCCGAGCGCCCACGGCTTTGGCACAGTCCATGGAAGAACCGCCGCCGAAAGCAATGATGCACTCACACTGCTGTGTAATATACAGGCTCCGGGCCTCTTCCACGTTTTTTACCGTGGGATTGGCGTTGGTTTTATCGTACACGGCACAGCGAATATCGCCGCGCTGCAGCAGCTGTTCCAGCCGGGCGGTGCAGCCGCTTTGCCGCAGGAACGGATCGGTGACCAGCAGCACGGAGCGGATCTCGCGGGATTCCAGCACGCCGGCAATGTCATCCAGCCGGTTGTACAACCGGGGCTCCCGGTAAGGGAGGATGGGCAGCGCCATGCGGAAGGCAAGCTGCACGGTGCGGCAGAAAGCTTTGTATGCAATGTTCATGGAGCAGAATCTCCTTTTGCTTGTGATTTGATGTGTTACAGTATACGCTCTGAAAGTTGATTTGTCAACCGTATGTAGTGATGAAAACTACGTGTGAAGGCGAAATGCGGTACGAATTTGGGAAACGGCAGTTGCGGTCTGCTGCAAAGCGGTGTATAATGGCAGCAGAGCGAGAGAAAGGCGTGATACCATGAACGAACTGTATGAACTTTTTTGCCGTTGTCTGCCCTTTGCGGTGCGGGAAGAAACCCATGCCCGGGCGCTGTTGGCAGCTGAAGAAAACGCGGTTTTTACCGAGCGGAACAAAGAAGGAACGCTGCTGGGTGCGGCTGTGGTGCATAAAAATAATATTCTGCTGCTTGGTGTGGAAGAAGCCTGCCGCGGGCAGGGGATCGGCTCCCGGCTGCTGGAAAAGGCGGAAGCCCACATCCGTGCTGCCGGATTCGATTCAATAACCGTGGGTGCGGGAGAGGATTACCTGGTGCCCGGTGTGCCCGGCCGTTCTCCGGCGGTGAAAAGCGATGGCCTGCCCGCTGCTGCGGCGGAGCGCCTGGGAGACGGTGCGGTGGCTTTTTTTGAAAAAAGAGGCTACACCAACAGTTGGGGTTGCTGCTGCTTTGATATGCGTATGGACATGGCGGATTTTATTCTTTTGCCGCCGATGGACGGTGTGATTTTCCGCTGGGCAGAGAAAAAAGATATGCCCGGTGTGCTGGTCTGCACAGACGATGCATGCGAGGAATTCACCCGGTACTACCGCAATGAAGCACTGTACACCGGCGAAAGCCGCCAGCGGGTGCTGATTGCAGAGGAAAACGGAAGTGTGGTGGGTACGCTTATTGTGAGCTTTGAAACCGAAGCCCCGGGGTTGGGCAGCGTGGGCTGCACCACCGTGCGCAGCGACCGACAGGGAAACGGAATTGCAACCCATATGGTGAATGTCGGCACCCAAAAGCTGAAAGAAGCCGGGATTTCCCGTGCTTTTTTGGGCTACACCTATACCGGCCTGGATAAAATGTACGGTGCTTCCGGCTACCACATTTGCTGTCACTATTTTATGGCACAGAAAACATTTTGAAATAATCAAATGATTTTGGGAGGAATAGAAAATGATCGTGAAACAAACTGTAAAGGATTTTGAGAATCTCGGCTTCGGCATGTTCGTCCATTTTGGCGCCTACAGCGTGCTGGGCAAGGGCGAATGGGCAAAACACCAGCTGAAGATCGATGATAAAGATTACCAGCCGCTGGTGGAGCAGTTTAACCCGGATGTAAACTGGGCAGCGGAACTGGTGGCCGCCGCAAAATCTGCTGGCTGCAAGTACATTACCCTCACCACCCGCCACCACGATGGCTACTCTCTGTTCGATACCTGCGGCCTGAACGATTACGATGCGCCCCATTATTGCGGCCGCGACCTGGTGCGTGAATTTGTGGATGCCTGCAACGCCCAGGGCATCATTCCTTTCTTCTACCACACCCTGCTGGACTGGCATCATCCCCAGTACGATGCGGATTTCCCCGCTTATCTGAAATACCTGCGCGACAGCGTGGAACTGCTGTGCACCAACTACGGCAAGATCGGCGGCCTGTGGTTCGATGGCAAGTGGAATAAGCCCAACGAAGATTGGGAAGAAGATGCTCTCTACGGTATGATCCGCAGCCACCAGCCGGATGCGATCATCATCAACAATACCGGTCTTTCGGCCCGCGGCCAAGCCGGCCATATTGAACTGGACAGCGTGACCTACGAGCGCGGTATGCCCACTCGCCTGCCGGACGATGCTCCCAAATACCTGGCCGGTGAAATGTGTGAAGTGCTGGATGGCCACTGGGGCTATGCCGCCGGTGACCTGAACTATAAGTCGCCCGCACAGATGATTCGTACCCTGGCGGGCTGCCGCCGCTACGGTGCCAACCTGCTGCTCAACGTAGGCCCCATGGGCAACGGCTTTGTGCGCCCCATTGATAAAGCAATGCTGGGCCTGATGGGCGAATGGGTGGAACTGTACGACGAAGCCATCCGCTGCCCCCGTCCTGCGTACATTGAAATCGACAATAAGCCCGATGACTTCCTGCTGAAGCTGGGCAAGACGTACTATCTCTTCTGCGACCATTTGCCCATGAACGGAGACCCGAATGTGGCACTGAACGATACCACCGGCAGATACCTGGATGCGTTTAAGTTGCCGGAAACCATTCGCTCCATCACCTGGATGGATACGAACGATGCCGTTGCTTTTGAACAGGATGGGGAAGACGTGCGTGTGCATACCGTTTCCTTCACCTATGGCCGCGATACCGTCATCCGCGTGGCGAAGATTGAGTGCGAATAAGCGGAGGCGCCTGTGTTTAAGGATAAAGTTGTGGTGATCACCGGCGGCGCCGCCGGCATTGGTAAGTGCATTGCCGATGAATTCAGAAAAAACGGCGCCCATGTGTGTGTCATCGATTGCGCCGAAGGTGACCACTACGTGGGTGATATTGCCGAACAGTCCGTGCTGGAAGACTTTGCGGCTAAAGTAATTGAAAAATACGGCCGGGTGGATGTGCTGGTGAACAACGCCCCGCCGTTGTTTAAAGGCATCGATACCTGCACCTACGAGCAGTTCCAGCGTTCTTTGGCCATTGGCGTTACCGCGCCTTTCTACCTCAGCAAACTGTTTGCGCCTTATTTTGCACCGGGGGCCAGCATCATCAATATATCTTCCTCCCGCGACCGCATGAGCCAGCCCCAAAGCGAGAGCTACACCGCAGCCAAGGGCGGCATTGCCGCTCTTACCCATGCCCTGGCGGTGAGCTTTGCGGGCAAGGTGAGGACGAACTCGATTTCCCCCGGCTGGATCGATAATAACTACACCGTATACGCAGGCCCGGATGCTGTGCAGCAGCCGGCGGGCCGGGTTGGCAATCCCCTGGATATTGCCAACATGGTGCTGTTTTTGGCCAGCGAAAAAGCCGGATTTATCACCGGCGAGAATATCTGCATCGATGGCGGCCAGACCCGCCTGATGATTTACCATGGCGACCACGGCTGGACGCTGGATGGTTGACGATGAATCTGGTTGTAATTGTATTCAACAGGAGGAATCTACCAATGAAAAAATGGATCGCCTGGTTGCTGGTGGTTGTGCTGTGCCTGTCTTTGTGTGCCTGCGGAAAGAGTGAAGCGGTTAAACATGTGGAAGCTATGATCGGTTCAATCGGCGAAGTTACACTGGAAAGCATTGAGCCGATTCGAGCTGCCGAAGATGCATACAACGCACTGACCGAGGAAGAACAGAAAAAGGTTGGCAACTATAAAACGCTGACCGAAGCAAGAGACGCTTACTATGAGTTGGCTTTGGTGGGCGAGTGGTGCCATACATATATCGACTTTTACAGTGTGGAAGATATGTACGACCGGGTATTTATGATCCTTTACGACGACAAAACTTTTGTCAGTTACGAGGGCGGCGGTGAATACTACAGCACCTGGTATGTCGAAAATTCCGTTTTGATGATGGATATGTATGGGCAATACCCGATTTCCGAAGTCGATGGCAAACTGTACCTGTCTTATGGTGAACATCATGCTCAGATCCATGTGGAAGATTTCCATGCGATTCTCGATGAAATGTTTTTGATGGTTGATCTGGATGAAGCGGATGTGAATGAATACTGCGAGCCGGTTCTTTACGACTTCCGGGATGTGGATACCTGGGGTGATCCTGTGGATGAGGTTTGTGCGCAGCTTATGCTGAAAAACAAACTGTACGATGATGGCTGGCTGTAGCTTTCCCATTCGAACGATCTGGCGATCGAAATTTATACCCCTGCCTATACGGTTCCCGCCGATGGCGGCACAGCTGCTTCTTGCGAATTTGCGGTGCAGGAACCCTTTGGCGCTGTTTATAAGCTGTATTACTGGAACGCAGACGATGATAAACCGACCTGTGATTTCGAAGTGGATGATGTTGCCTTTGGAAGAACACGAGGCTCCATCATTTATGTTAACAGTGCGTTTATCAAAGAAGTGAAGCAAGGCGAGTGGGGGCGTGTGCTGATCAACGATTTCACCGAAAGCGGAGATTTTATCAGCGGCAGTTGGTACGAAGGATTTGACTACTGACCCATCGCAGCCCGGCAGAAATAAGTAAATTTGATACAACCAAAAAAATCCCCGCTCACGGAACGGTAAGGTTCAGCGAGCGGGGTTATTTTATATTACTTTTTGCGGGAAAGGAAACGGTCCACCACCTGCTGGCGGTATTCTTTGGAGAGGGTGTTGAAGAAAGCGGAGTAGCCTGTGACACGCACCACCAGGTCGGGATGGGTAGAAGGATCGGCATGGGCTTCCAGCAGAATCTTTTCGCTGAGAATGTTCAGGTTGATCAGCGTGCCGCCCATGTGGTCGTGGGCGTGGATCAGTGCGATCAACGCATCGATGCCGCCGGCTTTTTCCAGCATATCCAGGTCAATGTCCAGGTGCAGGGGGGCAGAGTTGCCGTAGCCGGGCTTTGCAATGGCCACAGCGTTGGCCTTCAGTGTGGGGGAGAAGGAATCCAGACCGCGGGCAAAGCCGGGATCAGGTTCGTTGGAGTGGGAAATGGCCTCACCGGCTTTTCTGCCGTTGGGGGTGGCAGGCAGCTCGCTGCCGCGGGCAAGAATGTCGCCGTGGGAGAACATGCCGGGAATAATGGGCAGGTTGTGCTTCGGCGTGCCTTCGTGCTTGCAGCACCACACAAAGTAATCGCGGATCTTGCAGGCCCATTTTTCGGCGATGGACTCCGGATTGCCGAACCGCTTGATGTTGGCGAACATCAGCCGGATGTTTTCGCAGCCTTCGTAGTTGGCATCCAAAGCTTCGTACATCTTTTCCCAGGTAATGCGCTTTTCGTTTACCACACGCTGCTCAATGGCCGCAAAGGAATCTGCTACGGTGGCCAGGGCAATGCCGTCGATGTTGAAGTTGATGACATCGCAGCCCTGAGAGGCGTTCAGGCCTCTCTCTACGGGGCCGTGCATAAACAGGTTCAGAATGATCTCCGGGGTGTAGTCGCCCACCACTTCATAGTGCTTGTCGTAACCGCGCTTAATGGAATCCACGATGGTCTTGACGTGGAAGCAGAAACGTTCCCACAGCTTTTCCAGGGTGGGGTCATTGTCACGAATGTCTTGCAGCGCATAGTGCAGGGCAAAGGCCATGTTGGCGCGGGTCACGTCCTGCAGGGGGTATTCAATGCCGGGCAGCGCCACCCAGTTGCAGCCAACTTTGGCGCGCTGGCGGGCCAGATGCTGGGCGTAACCGTTCCGTTTGTAGCCTTCCTCTACGCCGGTGCTCAGGGAGTAATCCACGCCGCTGCCGTCTTCGGCACAGTATTCCAGAGAACGGCGCAGAAGGGTTTTGTTTACGTTGTCGTGTATGCGCAGAGCAATGTTGACCGGAATGTGCAGGTAGTGCAGTGCATCCAGAATGATAAAGCTCATGCGGCTGGTCAGGTCGCGGCTGCCGTCGGGGATCAGGCCGGCGATCTGAGAGTAGTGAGTATCGTTGAAGAACAGGCTGGCCACATACCACACCGCTTCTTCATCGGTGAGGATGCCGGCGTCGGTATCCTTTTCGTAATAGGGGCGAAGAAGTTCGTCCAGCTGGTCCAAGGCACCGCCTACGTAGTAGGTTCGGTCTGCCGTTTGGAAATGCGCAATGAACTGGCAGGCCTCCCGCAGGGTGCGGGGCACGCCGGTAACCAGGTAATCGTTCATATCGGCGATTTCCAGCAGGTTCTGTTTTGCAATGGGATCGGTCTCGGCGGCGGCAAGTTCGCGGGCTTTGTCGGCGGTCTGCTGTACGAATTCCTGCATGGCCAGCACAACCTGCTCTTCACCATCGTAAAAATCCGTGTTGGCAGGATTGTTAAAATCACGGTAATAGCGCACTTTTTCCAGCAGGCCTTGCCAGCCCAGCTGCAGGCCGATCTTCATATCGGGGCCGCAGTGGTTCATGCCCAGGTAACCGGGAGAGGTACGGTACTTTGCCCAGCAAGCCTGGGTCTCATCGTCCATGGCAAACTTGGGGTCGGTGTCCAGCTGCACGTCAAAGAATTTTCTGTCCAGCATAGGGCCTACCCAGGCGCCGCCCAGGGCACTGGCTTTGTTCACGTACTTGGGCATTTCGTTTGCAAAGCGACGGAACAGCTTGCCGAGATTTTTGGGGCCGTACAGGGGGCGGGCGTCCGTTTCAATGGGCGCCTTGAACTTGAATTCCGGGAACCATACAAAGCCCCAGTCGTCGCTGTCGTGGTTCAGCCCCAGCTTGATTTTGGCATCGGTGTCCTTCATTTTATCGGCATGAAGGTTCTTGATCCTCTCGCTCATTAAGGGAGAAAGGATGACTTTTTCTTCGTTTAAAGCGCGCATATTCAAATCCTTCTTTCCAAAAATTGCATCTT
>JAFYOA010000421.1 GCA_017547865.1 Clostridia bacterium | reverse complement strand
TCGGTAGTTGTTCCAGGTATCGCTGTAGATCAGTTCGCTGTCCCGCATGGCCGCAATCTGGCAAATGTTCGGCTGGTGCTTTTCAATCAGAGTATGCAGTTCTTCTTTCTTCATAGAGGTGATTCTCCTTTTCTGCTATGCTTGCTGATAACCATCCTAAATCGATTTAAAATTGATTTCAATAGTTTTTCTTAAAAATACGCAGTGGAATGGTAAGCTGTTTCTCTTTCTTGCAATCTCTCGCCCCCTGTGGTAAAATAATCTGTATTGTATTTTATGGAGGGGATGGAATGGAAAACTTCCGCCGGGCGAACATTGGTGATCTTCCGGCCAAACACAAGGTTGGAACGGAAAGCTACGAATATACCCGCAAAAAGTTTGTGCCATTTGGTGTTGGCAATACGCTGGTAAGCGTATACGAGATCCCACCCCATAAGTCAGCGTATCCTTACCATTACCACCATAAGAACGAAGAAACATTTTTCATCATCAGCGGCACGGGTCTGCTGAAAACCCCGGAAGGTGAATCTGCCGTAGGGCCGGGCGATCTTCTGTATTTCCCCGCCAATGAAAACGGTGCCCATAAGCTGACCAATATGTCCGATACAGAGCCGCTGGTGTACATCGATTTTGATGTGGTGCACGACATCGATGTGACGGTCTACCCGGATTCCAACAAGATTGCCGTGTGGGGGAAAGACACCAACCGTGTGTACCGAACCGACGATGATGTAGATTATTATACCGGAGAATGAATTATGTACGATAAACGTCTGGAACCGGTGCTGCTGGATGTGCAGAAGCCGGGCCGCTATGTGGGCGGCGAACTCAATTCCGTTGTGAAAAATAAAGAAGAAGTGGATGTGCGTTTTGCCTTCTGCTTTCCGGATACCTACGAGATCGGTATGTCCCATCTGGGTCTCAAGATCCTTTACGGTGTCATCAATGAACAGCCCGGCATGTGGTGCGAGCGTGTTTTTGCCCCCTGGGGTGATATGGAAGACCAGATGCGCCGGCTGAATGTGCCGCTGTACGCTTTGGAAAGCGGTGATCCGCTGGATGAATTTGATTTCATCGGCTTTACCCTGCAGTATGAGCTGAGCTATACCAATATTCTCAATATGCTGGAGCTGGGACGTGTTCCGCTGAAAGCCAGCGAGCGCAAAGGCCTGAAGCACATTGTGATCGGCGGCGGCCCCTGCGCCTGCAATCCGGAACCGCTGGCAGAGTTCTTCGATCTTTTCTGCCTTGGTGACGGCGAAGAGGTGGATGTGCAGGTGATGCAGCTGTGGCGTGAATGCCGCGATGCCGGCAAGAGCAGGGAAGAGTTCCTGTACGAAGCCTCGCAGATCCGCGGCGTGTACGTGCCCTCTTTGTACGATGTAACTTATAACAAAGACGGCACCGTAAAAGCCTATATCCCCAACAAGCCCGGCGTGCCGGAGCGCGTTCTCAAGTGCAATATCATGGATCTCGATTCCATGTATTTCCCCGATAAATTTGTTGTGCCTTACATTGAAGTGGTGCACGACCGTGTGGTGTGTGAAGTGCTGCGCGGCTGCCACCGCGGCTGCCGTTTCTGCCAGGCGGGCTTTTTGTATCGTCCTTTCCGGCAGAAGAGCATCGAAACCATTGATGAGCAGTGCCGTAAACTTGTAGAAACCACCGGTTACGACGAGATTTCTCTCTCGTCTCTTTCTACCAGCGACTACACCCGTCTGTTCGACCTCATCGATACACTTCATACCTGGACAGAAGAGGATAAGGTGAGTGTATCTCTGCCCAGTCTGCGTGTAGATAACTTCTCCAACGATCTGATCGACCGGGTGCAGTCCATCCGCAAGACCTCTTTGACCTTCGCTCCGGAGGCCGGTACCCAGCGCATGCGCGACGTGATCAATAAGAACGTCACCGAAGAAGAACTGATGCGCACCGTGAACCTTGCTTTCAGCAACGGCTGGTCCAAGATCAAACTGTA
>JAFYOA010000420.1 GCA_017547865.1 Clostridia bacterium | reverse complement strand
GCACCGAAAAGCTGGATGTGTTCAGCTATCATTATTACAACGGCATTTCCGAGCGTCTGGAATCCATTATGCCTGCAGCTCACTGGCAGCCCGATGAAGCCCTGACCGAGCCCTACCTGGCCGTGGCCGCCCGTGCTGCCCGTGCCTATGCGCCTTTCCGCGATAAGTACTGCCCCGGCGGCCAGATGTGGGTCACCGAATCCGGCGATGCCGGCGGCGGCGGCGATACCTGGGCCTCCACCTACATGGATGTGCCCCGCACCCTGAACGAGCTGGCTGTGTTTGCCACCGTGACCGATGGTATCATCTTCCACAATACCCTGGCTTCTTCCGACTACGGCTACCTGAAGCACGGAACTTTTGAGCCCCGCCCCAATTACTTTGCCGTTCTGCTGTGGAACCGCCTGATGGGTCCTGTGGTGTACGACACTGATGAACCCATCCGCGAAGGCGCCCATGTGTTCTGCCATTCCCGCAAAGACGGCAAAGAAGGCGTGGTTTACCTGGTGATCAACAACGCCAACGAGCCCACCACCGTGGAACTGCCCAAGGCTGCCGAAATGTACACCCTCTCCGGCAATGGCAGCGTCCGCTCCTCCACCATGCTGCTCAACGGCCGTGAACTGGTGCTGGGAGAAAACGATGCCCTGCCCGCACTGACCCCCGTGGCCCAGGCCGCCGGCACTGTGGAGCTGGCCCCTGCCACCTGCACCTTCTTCGTTCTGTAAATTCTATTCCATTCAAAATAAAATAACACCATAAAGGAGAATGGCCCATGGCACAATTTGTTAAACTGGATCCCACCGCGCTGAAAGAACTGCGCACCGTGGATCCCCGTCTTGTTTCTTATAACATTGAAATGACCGAAGTAACCGGCGGTACCTTCTGGAAGGCCTACACCGAAGCGCAGGTGGACGGCACCGAAGAATTCCCCGTGATCAAAGATTGGTCCAACATGGGCAATCTGCAGCAGTGGTACGATCCGATCGATACCACTAATCCCCGTCTCATCAAGCTGGCCAAAGAACTGGGCACCGCCTGGGTGCGTGTTTCCGGTACATGGGCCAACAAAACCTACTACGACTTCGACGGCAAGTGCGGCGGCAAGATTCCGGAAGGCTTCCAGAACGTACTCACCAAGGAGCAGTGGCTGCATCTGCTGGACTTTGTGAAGGCCGTGGACGGCAAGTTGCTGGTCTCCATCGCCAACTGCCCCGGCATTCATTCCGCCGATGAACCCATGAATTTTGAACAGGCCGAGCTGCTGTTCAAGACCTCCAAGGAATACGGCGTGCCGATCGCCGCTGCGGAATTCACCAACGAGCCCAACCTCATCGCCCTGTCCGGTCTGCCCAAGGGCTACACCGCAGCCGACCACGCCCGTGACCACGATCTCTTCGGCGCCTGGCTGAAGGAAAACTATCCCGAATGTCTGTTTGTCGGCCCCTGCACCGTGGGCGATATCAATATGTTCGGCATTGGCAACGACGGTGCCGGCGGCGGCATGGCTGCCGGTTTCCAGATCGTCACCACCGAGCAGCTGCTGGGTGATTACAACTCCAAGCTGGATGTGTTCAGCTACCATTATTACAACGGCGTTTCTGAGCGCGGCGCTGCCATGGGTGGCCACTGGCCCTACGAAGCCTGCCTGACCGAGATGTACCTGGGTGTGGCCGGCAACTGCGCCCGCCAGTACACTGCCCGCCGCGATAAGTACGTTCCCGGCGGCCAGATGTGGGTCACCGAATCCGGCGATGCCGGTTGCGGCGGCAACACCTGGGCCTCCACCTATGCGGATGTGCCCCGCACCCTGAACGAGCTGGGTGATTTCGCCACCGTAACCGATGGCGTGATCTTCCACAACACCATGGCTTCTTCCGACTACGGCTTCCTGAAGCACGGCACCTTTGAGCCCCGCCCCAACTACTTTGCGGTGCTGCTGTGGAACCGCCTGATGGGTCACACCGTGTTTGATGCCGGTATTCCCACCGCCGAAGGCGCCCATGTGTACTGCCATTCCCGCAAGGATGGCAAGGAAGGCTGCGTCTACCTGGTGATCAACAACTCCAATGAGACCACCACCGTGGAACTGCCCAAGGCTGCCGAACGTTACACCCTCTCCGGCAACGGCAAGGTCCGCTCCCGCACCATGCTGCTCAACGGCCGTGAACTGGTGCTGGGCGAAAACGACACCCTGCCCGAACTGACCCCCGTGGTTCAGGCCGCCGGCACTGTGGAACTGGCCCCCGCCACCTGCACCTTCTTTGTGCTGTAATTCAAATGTATTATAATATAAAGAAAGAACCGTCTTCCCGGCGGTTCTTTCCCCGTTTTTTAATTGGAAAGGAACGTGAATCCAATGGTTGATCTTCGCGCAAAACCGTATAACCTGGACGATGCCGCCATCGCCTGGGTCAACGAAACCATCGCCAACATGACCGCCGAAGAAAAGGTAGGCCAGCTGTTCTGGCAGCTCACCGCTTCTCAGGAAGAAAGCTACCTGAAAGAACTGATGGAAAAATACCACCTGGGCGGTTGCCGCTACAACGGCATGCCCGGCCAAATGGTGCTGAACCAGAACCGTATTCTGCAGAAGTATGCCAAAATTCCTGTATTTATCGCCTGCAACCCTGAGACCGGCGGCAACGGTGTGTGCCCGGACGGCACCTTCGTTTCCAGCCAGGTGAAGATCGGCGCCACCGGCAAGCCCGAATACGCCCAGGCCATGGGCCGTGTTTCCGGCGCACAGATCAAGGCCACCGGCTGCAACATGGCGTTTGCTCCCGTGGTGGATATCACCTACAACTGGGAATGCGAAGAAGTGCTGAGCCGCGCCTACGGCAACAAGCCCGAACTGGTGGTTGTCATGGGCAAGGCTTATATGGACGGCGTGCACGAAGCAAAGGGTGTAGCCTCCTGCGCCAAGCACTTCCCCGGCAACGGCCAGGATTACCGCGATGCCCATATGTCCAACAACATCAACCACTTTGGCCTGGAACAGTGGATGGAAACCTACG
>JAFYOA010000034.1 GCA_017547865.1 Clostridia bacterium | reverse complement strand
TAATCGGCGGGGGTGTTGGTGTCCTGCACTTCCAGGCCATCAATGGTGATGTTGGTGGGCATGGTGCAGGGGTAGCCAAAGTCATGCATGCCGTTATTGGAAAGATTGAACAGCACCGGCTTGGTCTCGCGGCCGCAGGCGGGAATCCACTTGCAGTTCTTCACCAGCACATCGCCTTCCCAAATGCTGCCGTAGTCGGCGCGGAAGGAGATCATGGAGTTGCCGTACAGGGTGGTGTTTTCCACGGTGAGCAGACCCTTACCGATGGCGTTGAGGCCCTGGTGGCCCAGACGGCTGTTGCGGATGGTGTATTCACCGGAAACACCCATGTGGGCATCCAGACGGGAGAAGGTGCAGTTCTCGATGATGATGTTCTTGCAGAAGTTGGTGGCGATCACGCCCCAGCGGGTGTTGTCCGTGATCTCGTTGGTGATGAAGCTGTCGCTGCAGTGGAAGTCCACCACGTTGTTGGCGTGCAGATCATAGGAACCCATGGTGACCGGCAGATTGGCGCCGCCAATGGTGACGTAGATCTTGTGGCCGGTAAAGCGGCAGTTCTTCACGGTGAAGTAAGCGCAGTTCACGCCGGAAACAAAGCCGCGGTAGGGGGCACCGTGGGAAAGCTCACCGCAAACATAGTGGATCACGCTGTCTACAGTGACATTGGAACGCTGGATCTCAATGTTGCGGGAGTAGTAATTGTAAGCAGAAGGTTCGCGGTTGGCGATGGTGGTGAACACGCCGCCCTTCAGGGTGATGGTGTTCTCGTCGATGGGACGGGCCTCTACGCGGGTCACAGGATCGTGGTCCCAGTCGATATTGCCGTAAATGGTGCCGTCTTTCTTCAGCACAAAGGTATCCAATGCAGCTTGACCGCGAGAGGGATTGAGGCCGAAGCGGATGAAGTGCATCACATTGTCGTTGTACACGGTCACAATGCAGTCGTGTTCAGGGTGAATATCCAGCGCCTTGGTGTCGCGGGTCAGTTTGTCGATCTTCAGTTCCACCGGGGCCAGAGAAGATTCCACCAGGAAGCAGGGAACCTTGTTGTTTTCCACGGCGCGGTCGTCAATGGTAAAACGGGTGGTGTTCCAGTCTACGTCCGTCTTGATGATGGCGGTTTTGGCGGCGGGGCCGATGTAATAATGGGCATCGTGCTTGGTTTTTACGGGCAGGTTGTGCTCGTTGGCGTAGGCGTGTGCAGCGATGATCGCTTCCAGGTCATCGGCTTCGCCGTCGCCCACAGCGCCGAAGTCTTCGTAGTTTACATATTTTTTGATGTCTTCCATAACGTTACTCCTCCGTTACGTGGTTTGTATAAGGCCGTTCGGCCGTGAAAAGCGCCAAAGCGCGATTCGATGAAATATTGAATAGTGGATTGAGGAAGATGGTTGAATTGGTTGAGAGCTTTCGTTCGGAACCCCTCCCAACGTGTGGGTTCCGAGGTGGGTTTGCCGCGGATTTGCGGCTGCAGTGTGTCCTCCTGCCCTTGTTGGACGAAAAGGAGTTCCGACCATTGCGATGGTCAGGTCAGGACGCTGTCCCGACACCCTGCCACTTTCGAGAAAGTGGACAAAGCTTTTACGTTGTCAAAACTTATCTGCTGCTCAGTCGATCACCTTAATATTCAGCCACTGGTCGCCCCGCAGGCGAACAATGGTGCAGGTGCCCCGGAACAGCCAATCGACGGCCATGGCCATATGCACGCCCAAAAGCCCCAGGCCGAAGTACCCGCCCAGCAGGTACGCACCCACAATGCGGCACAGGAACATGGATGTCATGCTCACCAGCATGGTGTAGCGCATATCGCCCGCGCCCCGCAGGGCATTGGGCAGGGTGAAGGACAAAGGCCAGAAGGGAATGCCGGTGATGTAAAAGCAGTTCAGCACAATGCTTGCCAGTTTGTTCACGTCTTCACTGAAATGGAACATGCCGATGAGCTGGGGCTTGATGACATAGGTTGCCGCCGACATCACCACCATGCCCAGGTAGGCAATCATCATCATTTTGCGGATGTAATACCGAGCGCCTTCCTTGTCTTTGGCGCCAATGGACTGCCCTATCACCGTGACCATGGCGGTGCTGATGGATTGGGACGGAATGGTGACAATGGAATCGATGCTGTTCACCACCACGTTGGCAGCAATGGCCGCCGTGCCGAAAGATGCGATCAGCCGGTTCACCAGCACCTTTCCCAGCTGGAACATGCTGTTTTCGATACCGTTGGGCACACCCATGCGGATGACTGCCAGAAGAGTTGTTTTTTGGAATTTCGGCTTCCAAAACCCCCAAATGGAAATGGGGTAGGAGCGCTGCAGCAAAAGCCCGGCAATGAACAGCGCCGCCGCGGCGGAAGAAATAAGGGTGGAAAGGGCAGCGCCGAATACACCCATCTTAAAGCCGAAAATAAACGTGGCGTTGCCTATGATGTTGACGATATTCATAACGAAAGAGGTGTACATGGAAACTTTGCTGATGCCCATGGCGCGGAACAGGGAAGCACCCACCGTATAAATACCAAGGAAGGGAAAGGTGATGCCGGACATAAAGAAGTAGATCTGCGCGGCATCCATTACGTCGGCTTCCACATTGCCGTACACCAACTGCAGCAGTGGCCGGCTGACACAAACGATGATGATGCCCAAAGCCAGTGCCAGGCCAAACACGAACCACAAAAGCTGAATAGCGGTGCTGCGGCACTGTTCGTAATCTTTACGGCCGGCATACTGGCTCACCACCACCGTACCGCCTGCGGCCATGGCCGAGAACACGTGCTTCAAAAGCCGGTTCAGCTGGTCCACCAGCGAAATGCCGGAAACAGCGGCTTCGCCCGCACCGGCCACCATCAGGGTATCCACGGTACCCACCATCACCAGCATGATCTCTTCGATCATGATCGGGATGATCAGAGCCATCAGAGCGGCGTTGGTAAACAGCCGGTTGGTTTTTGCCTGTTCCATGTTTGGGAGCGTTTTCCTCTTTCTTCTTAAATTGCACTTTGCACCATGATTTTACAATAGTAAAGCAAAAAAAGCAATCGATTTGCCGATAATTGTGTATAAAAAAATCCGGCAGGTGTTTTTTGAACAGCGGAAACCCGCTGTTTTTGTCGCCAAACCAAAACATGTAAAAATTCCACTTGTAATTTTCGGGTAAATCGTTTATAATATTCTTACTTTGGCAAGACAGATACGTGTGCCGCAGGATATGCGGGCGGGCGGGTCTGCGCGGCTGGACGCTGTGAACCATGTCAGGCGGGGAACCGAGCAGCATTAAGCAGATTGTCCGGTGCGATGCAGGGTGCCTGTCCGTCCGTGTATCCTGCGGCACATTTGTCTTGTAAAAAATTTGGGAGGTGCCGGCCGTGTATCAGGTTTTGTATCGTAAATACCGTCCGTCTGTGTTTGCAGATGTCTACGGCCAGCCGCAGGTGACTGCCACGCTGAAAAACGAGCTGAAGGCCGGTCGTGTG
>JAFYOA010000419.1 GCA_017547865.1 Clostridia bacterium | reverse complement strand
CTGCCAGGGGGTGTCTAAAATACCGGGAAGCTGGCTCTTTTCAATGTCCAGCACGCCCACGCTGTAAATTTCCGGGCGGCGGTCTTTTTGGTTGTACACCGCACGGTTTTCGCCGTACTTTTCAATGGATTTGTTGTAAAGATACGCCACGGCTTCCAGGCCCACCTTGTATTCCGGATCTTCCTCGGTGGAACCGGTCATGGCGTGCGGATTGCAATGGCCAAAGGGCAGCGGACCATCGGAGTACAGCAGGTCCGGCTCGTATTTATCGATAACTTCCTTCATAACACGCAGCCAGTAGTCGTGGTGGCCCTTGTTGTACGTATACCAGGTAAAGTCCGACGTACCGTTTACGTGCTCGTAGTTATCCATATAGAAGTCGCGGTATTCGGGGTCGTTGCCGTCGTAAGGCACGCCGGCGTAGGGTCCGTCCTTATCGGCGTTCTTGTTCACATTCCACCAGGAGAACGTTGCACCCAGATGCTCCGTAAGACCGAAAGGCAGACCGAATTTATCGGCCGCAGCTTTCCACAGGCCGATGATATCCTTTTCCGGGCCCATTTTTGCAGCGCAGAAGCGATTGATGTCGGAATCGTAGTTGAAGAAATGATCGTGGTGCATGGCCTGACCGACAAAGTAGCGGGCGCCGGCTTTGTAATAAAGTTCCATCAGCGCTTCGGGGTCAAACTTTTCGGCTTTCCACAACTTCACCAGGTCTTTGTAGCCAAATTCGGACGGATGGCCGTAATGGCGCAGATGGTACTTGTACTGGTCGCTGCCTTCAATATACATATTGCGGGCGTACCAGTCGCCGTACATCGGAACACTCTGCGGCCCCCAGTGACTCCAGATGCCGAATTTGGCATCCCGGAACCAATCGGGGCATTCAAAGGTACGCAGGGATTCAAAACTTGGTTCAAACGCTTTTTTCATGCAGACTCCTCCTAAAACAACGGTTTATTTCTTTTTATACGCTGCGCAGACGGTGACAAAATGACGGAACAACGGCATCATATCGGGCAAATCAAAGCATTCCTCGCCGATCACCCGCTCCGGGTGCCACTGCACCGCAAAGATGGGCAGGGCTTCGTGCTCAATGGCCTCGGCCACGCCGTCGGAAGTTCGGGCGGTAACGCGCATACCGGGGCCGCAGGTTTTTACCGCCTGGTGGTGAAAGGAGTTGGTGAGCACTTCTTCCCCAAAAAGAGAAGCAACGATGCTGCCGGGCGCGGTTTTTACCGTGTGGGTATGTTCTTCGGAAGCATGACCTTCCCCCACCTCGGCGGGAATATCCTGTACCAGCGTGCCGCCCGTGGCCACATTGATAAACTGAACGCCCCGGCAGATGCCGAAGATGGGCTTGCCTTTCTTATAAAAAGCATTGAAAAGCTGCCGTTCCATCTCGTCCAGTTCGTCGTTCCAGTCTCTGGCATAACGGTTTTCCTCGCCATAGCGGGCGGGGTTCACATCGGCGCCGCCGGTAAACAGCACACCGTCGAACAGTTCGGCGTACACTTCCGGATCGCCCAATGCGGAAAGCACCGGCACACCGCCGGCTTTTTCCACCGCGCGGCAGTAATTGGAACGCACACCGACGATATCCCCCACGCCGAAAACGGTTTGCTTTTCGAATTTATTGGTAATAAGGATAACAGGTTTCATTGTTCTGCCTCAGTCTTCAATGGTGAAATCGTAGAAATTGTTGGGGCCTTCGCAGGCGGTAATGCCCACGTGGAATTTTTCCGGCACGTCTGCGTTTTCACAGGAAATCTCATGGCCGTTCACCCAGGCGGTGATGGTCTTGCCTTTCACTTCCACGGTGATGTTGATTTTTTCATCCGGCTTGATCTCAAATTTTTCAAAAGCGATCTTCTGGGTCTTGATGGGGCGCTCCACGCGTTCCGGCCAGGGTTCAATGTGCCAGAAATTGCAGCCGCCCTCGTAGGCCACCACCTCAAAATGCAGGCCGTACAGGCCGGTGCCGTCGGTGTTCTCACTGATATCATCAGTAAACACGATAAGCGGTGCACCGAATTCACCAAAGCTGCAGGTGGTGGAAAACTTTGTACCGGAAGTATAGGCTTCTTTGGAAATAATGCTGACGTAAGCGGAGTTTTCAGGAGACTCCGGGGCGCCCACGGGGTAGTTGGCAATGCAGTCGTCCCACAGGACAAAAGGCTTGTGCTCCTTGGGCACAGGCGAATAGGCGTACATAAAATCGGAAAGGTCGCGTTCAGCGGCGTTGAAATGATAGGTTTTCATGGTTCTCCCCCTCTCGTTTGCTTCATTTTACCATTGCGGAAGAAAAAAATCAAATTTTTTCAAAAAAACCTTGACACTTACCTGGGGTAAGATGGTACGCTGTAAGCACCGCAGGAGGCGAAAACACATGAACGGACAGAAATACAGAATGAAGGATGCCTGCACCCGCACCGGGCTGACCGAGCGCACCATTCGCTTTTATATTGAAAAAGGACTTTTAACCCCGCAGCAGGAAGAGATGAACGGCCGCACCCTGACTTTCTTCGGAGAAGAAGATCTGCAGCGGCTGGAAGAGGTCTCTGTGCTGCGCAAAGCCGGATTTTCCATCGATTCCATTGTGACCATGACAAAGTACCCTCAAACCATTGGGGACATTCTGCAGGAACAGCTTGCTGCGGCAGAACAGAACGCTGCGGACAGCCGTGCGGTACTGGAGCAACTGCGCACTGCCGCCGGGCAGCGTTACGATAATGTTCACTCTTTGTACGAAGCGCTGAACCGCGAACCTGTGCGGAATATCCCCGTTCCCCATACAGACAGAGAACCGAATTTTTCACAATTTGAGGATGCTACGGAGCAAGAACGGCTGGATGGCATCGTGGATTATGTGATCGCACAGCGAAAAACAAAAGAGCGGGCACGGAAAAGAAAATCCATTCTGCGTATGCTCATCACCACGCTATGCTTGGTACTGGTGTTTGGCGTTATTTATGGATGGAGCTGCATCCCTCACCATATCTCCCGCACCTACGATTGCATTCAGTATCAACGATTCGGCTTATCTTCTAAACCGTATGAAATTTACGCTGACGTGCGCGTTACCGTTGAAGGTGATCTTTACAGACCACTCTTGAAGGCGCCGTACTTTTCCGGCGATATCACGGTTGAGCAAATCGGTGATGTAACTGAAAATATGCAGTTTCCAGCCTTTGGTGAAAAATACGGATATACATTGAAAGAATTCAGTCCATTTGGCGGAGATTTGGTCTATCTCGACGCCGAAGACCATGAATATCTCCTAGGTCAATTTGCTTTTCTTGATAACAAATACGACGAGATGGCAATTTTGCTGTTTACACCATTCAATTTTGAAGAAGGTGTGACGCGTTTTGCAGGCAGCGCTGACCCAATTATTGTTACAAAAGAACTTGCAGACACTTACGGAGAACCGCCACAGCTCTATCAGTTTTGGTGATTAATTATGAAATACAATAATAATCTACGCATGAAAGACGCCTGCACCCGCACCGGGCTGACGGAGCGGGCGGTGCGGCTTTACATTGAAAAAGGACATTTACACCCACCGCAAGAGGAAAGCAACGACCGGGTGCTGACGTTCTTCAGCGAAGAAGACATTGCCCGGCTGGAAGACATTGCCGTGCTGCGCAAGGCGGGCTTTTCCATCGAT
>JAFYOA010000418.1 GCA_017547865.1 Clostridia bacterium | reverse complement strand
TGCGCCGGTGCCCACGGCGTGATCATTCCCAAGCGCCGCAGCGTTGGTCTCACCTATGCGGTGGGCAAGGCATCTGCCGGTGCCGTGGAATATGTACCTGTAGCCCGCGTCACCAATCTTGTGGATGCCATCAAAGACCTGAAGAAGCGCGGCGTGTGGGTATACGCTGCCGATATGGACGGCGAACCCTGGTGCGGCGTGGATATGACCGGCCCCTGCGCTGTGGTGGTGGGTTCCGAAGGCCACGGTGTTGGCCGCCTTGTGCGCGAAAACTGCGATTTCATCGTTTCTCTGCCCATGAAGGGCAAAATCAACTCTCTGAATGCCTCCGTGGCCTGCGGCATCGTTTGTTACGAGGTCGCCCGCCAGCGCGCCGGTCTGAAGGCCCGCAACTGAGACTGACACCCGAAAGGATGGATACAGATGGCCGATAATAAGCAAAAAGAAGAAAAGAAGGGCCTGTTCTCCCGTCTGTTCAAAAAAGAAAAAACCGAATTTGATGCCAGCCAGGACATTTACTACGGCCTGCAGCTTGGCAGCAAAAACCACGAAGAATTCAAAGAAGCCTACGCGCAAAACGGCGAAGACCCCCGCACATCCTACGGCTCTTACGCCTCCCTGTTCGATTCCGAAGCTGCCCCGGAGGACGAGGAAACCGACCGCATGGCCCGGCAATTCGCCCAGCTGCAGCAGGAACGCCGCCAGCGCATGGAAGAAGCCGCCAAAGCCGGCGGCACCGATCCGGATGCCCTGGCAGGTGAATTCGGTGTAGCCGCCGCGGCTCCCGTCACCGCCTCTGTCAACCCCTATGCGGAACAGTTTGCCCAAACTGCCACCCTGCCGGAGGAAGATGAGCTGAACATTGACGAAGCCGTGTTTGAACACACCAAAGAAAAAGCCGCTCGTTTCTCCCAGCTGATGCAGAATTACCGCATGCCGGAAGATATGGCTGCCGCGGATGACCTTTTGGTGGAAGCCGAGCCCGCCGTTCCGGAAGAGCCGGCTGCCATGGAGGTGCTGGTGACCGAAGAGAACGTTCGCACCGTGGAAGGCACCGCTGTCATGGCAGAGGCTCCCACCACCGAGACCGTGGTTCCTCAAAAACCGGTGGATGTGCCGGTACATACCGAAGAAAACATCGTTCGTCCCGAAAAAGAGCAGCCCTGGATGCAGAAGGATGAGGAGGGCAACACCACTGCCGACGTAAACGCCTGGTACGCCGCCCGCAAAGCAGAGGAAGCCGCTGTCATCGCCACCCCGGAGGATGCTGCCGAATACCGCCGCCGTATGTTCCCGGAGGATCTTTCTCCCGAAGAGGCGGAGCGCCGCACCACCGTAGCCGCCAGTGAAACCGCCGCCGAAACCGCGCCTGTGCTGACCCACGCCGCTCCTGCCATGACGGAATACGCCCCTAACAATATGCCCATGCATATGTTCAAGGCCGATATGCTGCAGAGCGCGGTGTTCTCCGAAGCCCGCCAGTATGAAAAGCCCACCGCTGAATCCGACCGCGGCGCAGGTTCCGTGCAGAAAAACCTGCACCAGCCCACCGCTGTAGTGGAAGAAGAGGCGGAGCACG
>JAFYOA010000417.1 GCA_017547865.1 Clostridia bacterium | reverse complement strand
GCGCTGCTACCAGAGCAAGTGCAACTCCAGCCGCATGACCACCGCCGCCCACCTGCGCAATGCCCTGGCCAACGCCAAGGATTACAAAATGCGCAAGGATGCCGCCGGTGACGATGCCGCCAAGCAGCCGAAGTTCGACCTGAAGATGGAAGCTCTGCTGCCCGTGCTGGAGAAGAAGATCCCCCTGAAGGCCCATGCCCACCAGGCCAACGATTTCTTCACTGCCCTGCGCATTGCCAAGGAATTTGATGTGGACATTACCCTGGAGCACGTGACCGAAGGCCACCTGGTGGTGGAAGAACTGGTTGCCGAAAATGTGCCGCTGGCCATCGGCCCCTCTCTCACCCATGCCACCAAGTTCGAACTGCAGAACAAGAGCTGGACCACCCCCGGCGTGCTGGCCAAGGCCGGCTGCCTGGTGTCCATCATCACCGACTCCACCGTCATTCCCCAGCAGCACCTGCCCCTGTGCGCCGGCATGGCTGTCAAGGCCGGTATGGATCCCTTCGATGCCCTGAAGGCCATCACCATCAACCCCGCCAAGCACATCGGCGTGGCCGACCGTGTTGGTTCTCTGGAAGTTGGCAAGGATGCCGACATCGTTCTCACCGTAGGCTGCCCCTTTGATGTTATGCACGATGTGAAGGCCGTGCTCATCAACGGCGCTGTGGTAACCAATAACCTGTAATCTCCTGCATAGAAAGGCCGGCTGCAAAAGCTGGCCTTTTTTGCGCCCAAAACCAGTGTGAAGAGTTCTTCGCCCCAGGGCCAAAATGCGAACTCAACACTCCGTCGCCGTCATTTTAAGCCATAAACGATGGCAAAAACTGCTTTTTCTGCAAATTTCCGGAATATTTTTTTCAAAAACCGTTGTATTCTGTGCATACATCTGCTACAATACAAATATTCTTTTTTATATTCTGTTTGCCCGCGGCAGCAGCCGCCGGCCCTTTTCTCAGAGAGGAGAAACTACCATGAGCTATGTTGATGAAGTCCTTGAAAAAGTAATTGCCCAAAACCCGGGCCAGCCGGAATTCCACCAGACCGTGCAGGAAGTGCTGGAATCTCTGCGTCCTGTGATTGAGCGTGACGAAGAAGAATATCGCCGCAATGCCATTCTGGAACGGCTGACCATGCCCGACCGTGCCATTCAGTTTCGCGTTTCCTGGGTGGATGACAAAGGCCAGGCCCAGGTCAACTACGGTTATCGTGTGCAGTTCAACGGCGCCATCGGCCCCTACAAGGGTGGTATCCGTTTCCATCCCAGCGTCAACATGAGCATCATGAAGTTCCTGGGCTTTGAACAGACCTTCAAGAACTCCCTGATCGGCCTGCCCATGGGCGGCGGCAAGGGTGGTTCCGACTTTGACCCCCGCGGCAAGTCTGACCGTGAAGTGATGAACTTCTGCCAGTCCTTCATCAACGAGCTGTATAAGTACATCGGTGCCGACACCGACGTGCCCGCCGGCGATATCGGCGTGGGTGCCCGCGAAGTTGGCTACATGTTCGGCCAGTACAAGCGCCTCACCAACCTGTACGAAGGCGTATTCACCGGCAAGGGCCTCTCCTACGGCGGCTCTCTCATCCGTCCGGAAGCCACCGGCTTTGGCGCTGTGTATTACACCGCCGAAATGCTGAAGTCCTTTGGCGAATCCATCGAAGGCAAGACCTTCGCCGTGTCCGGCTTCGGCAACGTAGCCTGGGGCACCGTGAAGAAGGTTGCTGAGCTGGGCGGCAAGGTGGTCACCATTTCCGGTCCCGATGGCTATGTGTACGACGAAGACGGCGTAACCACCGATGAAAAGATCAACTATCTGCTGGAAATGCGTGCTTCCGGCCGCGACAAGGTGCAGGATTACGCCGACAAGTTCGGTGTGCCCTTCTTCCCCGGTGAAAAGCCCTGGGGCGTGAAGGCCGATATTCTGATGCCCTGCGCCACCCAGAACGAAGTGGGCATGGCCGAGGCCGAGAAGATCGTCGCCAACGGCATCAAGTACTATGTGGAAGTTTCCAATATGCCCACCACCAACGAAGCCATGGCTTACCTGAAGGCCAACGGCGTGGTGGTTGCCCCCTCCAAGGCGGTAAACGCCGGCGGCGTGGCTACCTCCGGCCTGGAAATGAGCCAGAACTCCATGCGCTACAGCTGGACCGCCGAAGAAGTGGACGCCAAGCTGAAGCAGATCATGGCCAACATCTACAAGAGCTCTTACGATGCCGCCAAGGAATACGGCATGGAAGGCGACCTGGTGGCCGGTGCGAATATTGCCGGTTTCAAGAAGGTTGTAGAAGCCATGAT
>JAFYOA010000416.1 GCA_017547865.1 Clostridia bacterium | reverse complement strand
GCTCTTCCTGCGCGGGAGAAGCTTTCTCCGTGGATTACAACCTGCCCAACGATATTGCCTATTCCGAGACCTGCGCCGCCATTGGCCTGGTGTTTTTTGCCCGCCGTATGGCAGAACTGTTCCACAAGGGTGAATACGGCGATATAATGGAACAGGCTTTGTACAACACCGTGCTGGCCGGCATGGAACTGGACGGCCAGCGGTTCTTCTACGTGAATCCTCTGGAAGTGGTTCCCGGCGTGGCCGGCATTGTTCCCGCCAACCGCGACGAACTGCCCCAGCGCCCCAAGTGGTATGGCTGTGCCTGCTGCCCGCCCAACCTGGCCCGTACGCTCACTTCTCTTTCCTGCTATGCCTGGGAAGAAAACGAGACCACCGTGTGGAATCATTTGTTCATCGGCGGCAAGCTGGATTTGACCGATACCAAGGGCGTGACCGTGGATGTGGCCACCGGCTACCCGGTGCAGGGCAATGTGAAGTATACCTTCCACCCTGTGGGAGAAAAAGCAGGCTTTACCTTTGCGGTGCGCGTGCCCGCCTGGTGTGAGCATGCCAAGGTGCTGTATAACGGCGAGCGGCTGTACCGCCGTGCCCCCGGCGAAGAAACCACCCTGAACACCCGCTTTGAAGACGGCTTTGCGTATATTACCGCTGATTTTAAAGAGGGCGACACCGTTGAACTGGTGCTGGACCTGCAGCCCCGCCGGATTTTTGCCAATACCCGTGTGGCGGCGAACAGCGGCTGTGTGGCCTTTGCCTACGGCCCCATGGTGTACTGCGCCGAGGGCGTGGATAACCACAATGAGATTCTTTCTCTGCGGGCAGGGAAGAGCCTGGAGCCGACCATGGTACCCATTACAGAGGGTGTGCTGAACGGCATGCTGCGCATGGATGTGCCCGGCTACCGCCTGGAAAGCGATGCTGCTCTGTACAGTGCCCGCCGTCCCCGTGCGGTGCCCTACACTGTGCGGATGATTCCCTACCATGCCTGGGCCAACCGCGGCGAAAACGAAATGCGTGTTTGGCTGCCGGAACTGTAAGGACAAAAGAAGAGCTCGGCTATGCCGGGCTCTTTTTGCGTGAGAAACGGCGAATTAAGTTGCAAAATCCAACTAAAAGTGCTATGATATGCACTATAAGAACAAAAAACGGAGGGATGTGCCGTGAAAAAGAGCAGTACCAACCTGACCACCGGCAACATTACAAAACAGATCCTTGCCTTTGCGGTGCCTATTTTTGTGGGCCAGCTGTTCCAAACCCTGTACAACAGCGTGGACTCCATTGTGGTGGGCAACGCGGTGGGTACCACAGCGCTGGCGGCGGTTTCTGCCAGTGCGGATATTTCTCACCTGCTGGTAGGTTTTTTCACCGGCCTTTCCACCGGTGCGGGCGTGCTGTTTTCCCGCAGTTTTGGCGCGGGAGACCACAAAAAGCTGCACGATGCCATTCATACAGCCCTTACGTTCTCGCTGATTTTGGGTGTTGCCATGGCAGTGTTGGGCATTGTGATTTCGCCCCTGCTGCTGAACATTGTGGATTGCCCGCCGGATGTATACGAAGAAGCATTGCTTTACCTGCGCATTTACCTGGTGGGCGTGCTGTTCACCGCCTTGTATAACGTGGGCGCGGGCGTGCTGCGTGCTGTGGGCGATTCCAAAAACCCCCTGTATTTCCTTGTGATTTCCAGCGTTACCAACATCATTCTGGACGTTCTGCTGGTGGTGGTGTTCCCCCTGGGCGTGGCGGGTGCCGCTTTGGCTACCGTTGGCTCTCAGTTTGTCAGCGTGTTCCTGGTGTTCCGCAAAATGCTCTTCACCAACGACGTGTACAAGCTCGTTCTGCGTGACCTGCACATCAATAAGCAGCTGCTGATGGAAGTGCTGGATCTCGGTCTTCCTGCGGCTATTCAGGCCTGCCTCACGTCCATTTCCAACCTGTTCGTTACCCGTTATATCAACAGCTTTGGTTCCGCCGCCATGGCGGGCATCGGCGCCGGTAAAAAGATCGACCGCTTTGCGGGCATGGTGGCCCAGTCCCTCGGTCTGGCTACCTCCACCTTTGTTGGGCAAAATGTGGGCGCGAAGAAGATCGGCCGCGCCTTCCAGGGCATTCGCGTGTGTCTGATTGCTGGTTTTGCCTACGTGGCCGTGGTGGGCACCGCGATTTACTTCAATGCGGAGCCGCTGGCCCGTATTTTCACCTCCGATGCCGCTGCCATCAGCTACGGTGTGGCCATGATCACCACCATGATCCCGCTGTATTTCTGCCAGGCCTTTAATCAGATCATTGCCAACGCAGTGCGCGGTTTCGGTAAGTCCCGTGTGGTCATGGTGTGCTCTCTCAGCGGTATGATCGTCTGCCGCCAGATTTTCCTG
>JAFYOA010000415.1 GCA_017547865.1 Clostridia bacterium | reverse complement strand
TGGCCATACCTACCGCATCGAGCGTCGGTTTGAAGTGAAGGAAAAAGACGATGTGTTCACTCTTATCGACCTGCAAACCGGGGAAGAGAGCGGTGACTATTCCGAAAATATCGGCGAAGAGCTGTTCGGCCTGGATGCCGAATCCTTTGCCCGCAGTACCTATCTTTCGCAGCGCAGCATGAATGCCGGCATGACCACCGGTATTTCCGCCAAACTGACGGATATGGTGGAAAACACCGGCGATGTGAACAACTACGATGCCGCCATGCGCTCGCTGGAGGATCGCCGCCGTTTTTACGGCCTTCTGCGCGGTGCCGGCGGAGAAACCGCCCGCCTGGCAAACGAACAGGCCGAACTGACCCGCCGCCTGGAACAGCAGAAAGCAGACCTGGAGCGGCTGGAAAAATACCGCGTGGTGGGGGAACAGTGCAAAGCTATGCTGCCCGCCGTGGAAGAAGAACTGGCGTCTCTTCGCCGTCAAAAGGATGCCGCTGCCGAACAGCGGGTGACCCGTGAGGTGGAGGCCCGCCGTGCCGAGCTGCGTGCCGCAGTACAACTGGCAGAATCCAAAGAAAAGCGGTATATTACCTTGTTTTCTCACGGTATTCCGCCTCAGGATGAACTGGAAGCCTGCCGTGAACTGGCCGAGACCGATGCCGGTCTGCGCCGCCAGATCGAATCTATGGAAAATGACCGCACGCCCCAGCGTCTGCTGGAGGAGGCCCGATCTTTCTTTAAAAACAATGTACCGTCCTCTTCCGAACTGGAAAAAGCACAGAGCGATCTGCATGCCTGGCAGGAACTGGATATGGTGGTGCAGCACAGCGTGCTCAGCGAAGAAGATGCTGCCCGCCGGAAAAAACTGCAGACACGTTTTACAGAACACCCCCTCACCCGTGAGGATATCTCCGCTGCCCGCCGTGGGATGATGGAGTACGAATTCATTGTCCGCGAAAAGAAAAACGCGGAAGATAACCTGCGGATGCTGGAACAGCAGAACGCCGAAGCTGCCCATCCTCCGGTGGGGTTGTGGATACTGGCTGCTTTGTGCGGCATCGCCGGTGTGGCGCTTATGGTGCTGCAGAATGCCGTTCCCATGGGCCTGTGGCTTGGCATTGGGGCGGTTGTATTGGCAGTGGTACTGGCAATTGTCGCTGTTTTGGTGGGCAAAAAGCGGGCCGAAGCTGCCGCAGAAGCCCTGCGTTCTTTGCAAAGGCGTATAGAAGAACGACGCGTGGAAGTGGAAAAACATGCCGAAGTGCTGGAAGAAACCGCCGAAAGTATTTGCGGTATAACCGCTCCTTTTGGCCTTGCGGAAGTAAACAGCCGCACCGAATCCCTGCTGCAGCAGCTGGATGAAGAGCTGGCTGCCCTGCGGCACCTGGAAGAGACCGAAGCCCGCTATGCCCGGGTGCGTGCTCAGTGTTTGGGAGATATGGAAGAGCCTGCTACCCGGCTGGATGCATTCTTCGGTCGGTATTTTTCTGCAAAGAACCTGCACTACGGCGATGCTATGCGTGATGTGACCCAGCGGCTGGATCTTCTGCAGAATAGAGAAAACGCCAAAATCGAGTGGGAACGCACCCTGGTAGACCTGCGTATCCGCCAGGAAGAGACCAACGCCCGCGTGCTGGCTTTCTTCGATCGTTACGGCCTGCCGAAGATCGGTGCCCGCCCCGGTGAGGCTGTGGCCCGCCTGCGCGACAGTGTGAAAGAAGCGACCATGACCCACGAAGCCGCCGAACAGGCCCGAGCCGTGCTGGCAAAATTCACAGAGCAGCATCCGGCTCCGGCCGAAACAGAATTGCTTCCCCCGCCGGAGGAGGTGGAACGGAAGGAATTGGCCGTGAACGTCAAGCGCGATGAACTGCTGCGCCGTATTTCTGCCTGCGACAGCGAGACCGCCCGTATGGATGATGCTGTGAACGCACTGGAAGAGACCGAGGCTGCGTTGGAAGCTGCTTCTACCGCGCTGGAAGAAGCCCGCCGCAGTTTTGATACATTGACCCATACC
>JAFYOA010000414.1 GCA_017547865.1 Clostridia bacterium | reverse complement strand
GCCTGACCGCCGATGATTATTTTAAACTGTGGCTGAACGGCGAATTTGTGGGCCAGGGCCCGGCTGCCGGCTATCACTTTGCTTACTATTATAATGAATTCGATCTTTCTCCCTTTGCCAAAGCCGGAGAAAACGAGATCTTTCTGGATGTGTACTACCAGGGCGTGATCAACCGTGTGTGGAACAGCGGTGACCTGCGCCAGGGCCTGGTGGCCGATCTGTTCTGCGGGGAAGAATACCTGTGCAGTGCCGACGAAAGCTGGCTGTATACCCACGATACCCGCTACACCAGCCGGGAGACCTTTGGCTACGAGACCCAGTTTGTGGAAGACTTTGACGAGCGGATGCAGCTGCCCGCCTGGCAGCCCCTGCAGGTAAAAGAAAACACCGACTATACATTTGAAAAATGCACCACCCCGGTGGAAGTGACCACGGTTTACCCGCCGGTGTGCCGCACCGAAGAGAACGTGACTTTCTGCGATTTTGTGCAGGAAGTGATGGGTACCTTTGCCCTGAAAGCCGAAGGCCCCGCCGGTGCAAGGGTCATTATTCGCTGCGGCGAAGAACTGCTGCCCGATGGCCACGTGCGCTACGATATGCGCTGCAACTGCCACTACGAAGACGTGTGGACGCTGGCCGGCGGCGAAAGTTGCCTGCAGCAGTACGATTACAAGGCGTTCCGCTATGCAGAGATCATCTGCGAAGACGGCGCCGAGCTGCTGGATGTGGCTGCCCGCGTGCGCCACTATCCGTTCCCGGATGAAGCCTGCACGCTGGTTTCTGACAACGAAAACTTGAATGCCGTGTTCGAGCTGTGCAAGAACACCATGAAGTTCTGCACGCAGGAAGGCTTTATGGACTGCCCCTCCCGCGAAAAGGGACAGTATGCCGGCGACCTGACCATTACCGGCGGTACCCATATGCTGCTGACCGGCAAGGGCGATCTCTTCCTGAAAGCCATCGAAAACCAGATCCAGTCTCTGCAGATCGTGCCCGGCATGCTGGCAGTTACCCCCGGCTCCTTTATGCAGGAAATTGCCGATTATTCCCTGCAGTTCCCCCTGCTGGTGGAACGCTACTACAACTACACCGGCGATGAAGAGTTCCTGCGCCGCGGCATTGCCGCCTGCGATGCGGTGATCGAGCACTTCAATACCTTTGCCCGCCCGGACGGCCTGCTGGACGGCGTGACCGACAAGTGGAACCTGGTGGACTGGCCCTATAACCTGCGGGATGGTTATGATTTTGAGATCACCAAGCCCGTGGGCCCCGGCTGCCACAACGTGCTCAACGCCTTCTGGGTTGGCTGCGTGGCGGTGACCGAAGACCTGAAGCGCCGCGCCGGCATGGAATTCACCTCCCGTGCAGAATCGCTGAAGGCGGCCTTTAATGCGGCCTTCTTAAAAGAAAACGGAATTTACACCGATACCGAGGCCAGCACCCACAGTGCGGTCCATTCCAATATTCTGCCTGCCTTTGCGGGCATTGTGCCGGAAGAAAACAAAGCGGCCGTGGCGGCCTTCCTCAAGGAAAAGGGCATTCGCGGCGGCGTGTACATGGCTTTCTTCCACCTGAAAGCGCTGGCCCGCCTGGGTGAATACGAGGAAATTTTCAACCTGATCACCGAAGAGCGTGAAAACTCCTGGATGAATATGATTAAGGAAGGGGCCACCACCCTGTACGAAGCCTGGGGACGGGATAAGAAAGACAACTGCAGCTTGTGCCACCCCTGGGCGGCTGCCCCCGTGCTTGCCCTGGCAGAAGACCTGCTGGGCATGCAGTACGACCCCAAGACGAAGACCGCGGTGTTTGCCCCCCGCTTGCCGGAAGACGTGGGTTACCTTTCCTTCACCGTCACCATCAACGGCCAGTGGTATACCTGCAACTACAATAAAGATAACAGGCTGCTGACCCGCCAGATCCATGTGCGCGATCCCTTCGTGCTGCCGGTGGATGGCAAATACTATATGTACGGCACCCGGGGCGGCACCTGCTGGGGCAAGGCCACCGGGTTCGATGTATACGAAAGCACCGACCTGGAGCACTGGACCGGCCCGAAGGCGATTTTTACCAAGACGGAAGATTTTTGGAGCGATATGAACTACTGGGCACCGGAAGTGCACGCTTTTGGCGGCAAGTATTATCTGTTCGCCAGCTTTAAGAGCGAAGACGAGTGCCGCGGCACGCAGATTCTGGTGTGCGATACCCCGAACGGCACCTTCGTGCCGCTGTCCGATCGCCCCGTGACCCCGCGGGATTGGGAGTGCCTGGACGGTACCCTGTATGTTTCTCCCGAAGGCAAGCCCTGGATCGTCTTCTGCCACGAATGGGTGCAGGTAAAAGACGGCGAGATCTGCGCCATGCCGCTGACGGATGACCTTTCTGCGGCAGCCGGTGCGCCCATTGAATTGTTCAAGGCCTCCCAGGCAGCCGGGTGGATTCGCCCGGTGAACGACAAGGGCGACTACGTGACCGACGGTCCCTTTATGCATCGCTGCGAAGACGGCACCCTGCGGATGATCTGGTCCAGTTTTGGTGAACTGGGTTACACCCAGGCCGTGGCCAAAAGCGAAAGCGGCGATATTACCGGCCCGTGGGTGCACGAAGAAGACCTGCTGATGGAAAAAGACGGCGGCCACGGTATGATTTTCCGGGATCTTTCCGGCGATCTGCGCCTGGTGCTGCATTCCCCCAACAAAACACCTTTGGAGCGGCCGAAGTTCTTCTATATTAAAGAAGAAAACGGCAAGCTGCTGCGGAACGAATGATGAAAGGATGAAAACAATGGAAAATAAGCTTGGTTTTGGCCTGATGCGCCTGCCGAAAGATGAAAACGGCGTGATCAACGTGGAGCGCGTGGCCGAAATGGCCGACGCCTTTATGGCAAAAGGCTTTACATATTTTGATACAGCTTATGTGTACGGCGGTTCCGAAGTTGCGTTCCGCGAAGCGGTGGTGAAGCGCCACCCCCGCGAAAGCTTTACCGTGGCCAGCAAAATGGCCGCATGGCTGCTCAACGATACCTTCACCGCAGAGGATATGTTCAAAGAATCTCTGGAGCGCTGCGGTGTGGACTATTTCGATTATTATCTCCTGCACAGCCTGCAGCCTTCCCGCAATGCGGTGTACGAAGACATGGGCTGCTGGGATTTCTGCGGGAAAATGAAGGCCGAAGGGAAGATCAAAAACTTTGGCTTCTCCTTCCACGGTGCCCCGGACCTGCTGGAAGAACTGCTGACAAAGCACCCGGACGTGGATTTTGTGCAGCTGCAGCTGAATTACGTGGACTGGGAAGACACCGCCATCTGGTCCGGCGGGAATTACGAAGTCTGCCGCCGCCATAACAAACCCATTGTGGTGATGGAGCCCGTGAAGGGCGGTATTCTGGCCAATGTGGGCCCGCTGGAAGAAAAATTCAAAGCGGTGCGCCCCGGCGCTTCCGCCGCTTCCTTCGCCCTGCGGTTTGTCGCTTCTCTGGAGGGTGTGATGATGGTGCTTTCCGGCATGAGCGACGAGGCCCAGATGCAGGATAACCTGCAGACGTTTGCGGAATTCGAGCCTTTGACCGAGGCCGACCGCAAGGCCATTGAAGAAGTAAAGGCCGGGCTGCTTGCCGCCGATACCGTGCCCTGCACCGCCTGCCGCTACTGTGTGGACGGCTGCCCCATGGGCATCCATATTCCGGAAATCTTCAAGAGCTACAATATGCTGCAGACGTTTGGCGAACACAGCCGCCCGCACCTGTATTACACCAGTCTGCTGGCCGTTGGCAGCGGAAAAGCTTCTGCCTGCATTGGCTGCCGCGCCTGCGAAGCCGCCTGCCCCCAGCATATCGCCATTGTGGAAACGCTGGCCAAGGCTTCTGCCCTGCTGGATAAGTAAAATTGTGCCTTTTGCACTTTAACCTGCGATGCGCAGTGCGCAAGGAGGAACTATTATGAAAAAACTTCCCCTGCATGAGAAAATGACCCCGGAACTGTTCAAAAATCCCCCGGCAGTATATCGTGGCACCCCGTTTTGGGCGTGGAACGGTGAACTGAACGAGGAAGAGCTGGTTCGGCAGATCGATATGTTCCAGAAGATGGGTCTGGGCGGCTTCCATATGCACAGCCGCACCGGCCTTTCCAGAAAATATCTTTCTGAAGAATACATGGACCTGGTGCGCCTTTGCTGTGACGAAGCCGAAAAGCGCAATATGCTGGCCTGGCTGTACGACGAAGACCGCTGGCCCTCCGGTGCTGCCGGCGGCTACGTGACCAAAGACAAGCAGTACCGTTCCCGTGCCATGGTGTTCACCACCCGTCCCACCGGCGCCCCCGGTGCCGATACCCACGACGCCATGGAAGAAGTGGGCAACCGCTCCGACGACGAGACCCTGCTGTGGTGCTACGATATCGTGCTGACTCCCAACGGTCTGCTGCGCTCCTTTAAGCGTGTAAGCGAAGACGAGCCCGTGGAAGGCACCCGCTGGTATGCCTACCTGAGCCTGGACCGCGAGAATCCCTGGTACAACAACCAGACCTACGTGGATACTCTCAACCCCAAGGCCATTCAGAAGTTCATTGAGATCACCTACGAAGCCTACAAAAAGGCCGTGGGCGACCGTTTCGATACCATCATTCCTTCCATCTTCACCGATGAACCCCAGTTCTCTCACAAAACGCAGCTGAAGTTCGCCGAGGACACCACCGACGTGAGCCTGCCCTGGACGAACGATTTCCCCGAGACCTACGAAAAGGTGTGGGGCGAAAAGATTGAAGACCTGCTGCCTCTGCTGATTTGGGATGCGGAAGACGGAGCCGAGGCCGCCGTGCGTTACCATTACCACGACCACGTGGCCGCCCGCTTTGCGGAAGCCTTTGCCGACCAGTGCGGCGGCTGGTGCCGTGAAAACGGCCTGCTGCTCACCGGCCATATGATGGAAGAACCCACCCTGAAGAGCCAGACCGCTGCCCTGGGCGAAGCCATGCGCAGCTACCGCGGCTTTGGTCTGCCGGGCATCGATATGCTCTGCGACCACCGCGAATTCACCACCGCCAAGCAGGCACAGTCCGGTGCGCACCAGTACGGCTGCCCCGGCGTTATGTCCGAGCTGTACGGTGTGACCGGCTGGACCTTCGATTTCCGTGGCCACAAGCTGCAGGGCGACTGGCAGGCCGCTTTGGGCGTGACCGTGCGTGTGCCGCACCTTTCCTGGTACACCATGAAGGGTGAATCCAAGCGCGATTACCCCGCTGCCATCAGTTATCAGTCCCCCTGGTGGGATAAATACAGCCGCGTGGAGACCCACTTTGCCCGCGTGGCCACCGCCATGAACCTGGGCAAGCCCCATGTGCGCATCGCTGTGGTGCACCCGGTGGAAAGCTACTGGCTGCACTGGGGCCCCGAAGAACAGACCAACCTGATCCGCAGCGAAATGGACGAGCGGTTCCAGAACCTGACCGACTGGCTGATCACCGGCGCGCTGGATTTCGATTTCCTGTGCGAATCCAACCTGCCCGAGCAGTGCCCCGTGGCCGGTGCCCCCCTGCAGGTGGGTGCCATGGCCTACGATACCGTGGTGATCCCCCAGTGCGAGACCATTCGCCGCACCACGCTGGAACGCCTGCTGGCCTTTGCCAAAGCCGGCGGCCGCATTGTGCTGCTGGGCGCCGTGCCGGAAAAGGTGGATGCTATTCCCAGCGAAGAGCCCAAAGCCCTGCTGGAGTACACCACTGTGGTTCCGTTCTCCAAGTCTTCTGTGTATGCTTCTCTGCAGCCTGTGCGTGAACTGGAACTGCGCGGCGGCAACGGTGCCATGACCGACCACCTGGTGACCCAGATGCGCGACGACGGCGATACCCGCTGGCTGTTCATTGCCCAGGGCCATTTGCCCGCCCGCAGCAAAGATATGCCGGAAGCCGCCCCGCTGAAGATCACCGTGCAGGGCGAGTGGCACGCCGTGCTGTACGATACCATGACCGGCGACATCACGCCCATTCCCGCCGAAGTGGCCGAGGGCGCTACGGTGATCCGCCGTACCCTGTGCCAGCAGGACAGCCTGCTGCTGCACCTGCTGCCCGGTAAGGCAGAAGTGGCCGCCGAAGCCGCAGACGAAACCGCATGGAGCCGCCTGCCCGTGCCGAAGACCGTGCCCGTGCGCCTGGAAGAGCCCAACGTGCTGCTGCTGGATATGGCGAAGTTCGCCCTGAACGACGAACCCCTGCAGGAGGAAGAAGAAATTCTGCGCGCAGATAATGTGCTGCGCGAAAAACTTGGCTGGCCCTACCGCAAGAAGAGCGTGGCCCAGCCCTGGACCTACGAAAAGGAAGTGCCCCCGCACACCATTCACTTGCAGTTTGAAGTGGAGACCCGCACCACGCTGACCGGCGCGAAGTTTGCCACCGAAGATGCCGAAAAGGCCACCCTGCTGCTGAACGGCGTGAAAGTGGAAGCCGCCCCGGACGGTTACTTTACCGACCGCAGCATCGGCACCATTCCGCTGCCGGAAATTGCCCCCGGCGTGCATACCTTTGACCTGTACCTGCCCTTTGGCCGCACCACCGACCCCGAATGGTGCTACCTGCTGGGTGACTTTGATGTAAAACTGAACGGCCGCAAGGCTGTGCTGGTGGAAGCCGACCGCGAGATCGGTTTCGGCGATATCGTGATGCAGGGCAAGCCTTTCTACGGCGCCAACGTGCTGTACGATATTCCCGTCACCACCACCGGCGGCGATGTGAAGATCCATGTGCCCCAGTACCGTGGTTCTCTGGTGGGGGTGGATCTGGACGGCGTGCCGCAGGATGATATCATCTTTGCACCGTACGACTGCGTGATGAAGGACGTGCCCGCCGGTGAGCATACCGTCACCCTGCGTCTCTACGGCAACCGTGCCAACTCCTTCGCGTCTCTGCATCTGTGCGACCCCGACTTCTTCTACCTGAGCCCCCAGGCCTGGCGCAGCGAAGGCGACGGCTGGTGCTACGAGTACCGCCTGTCTCCTGCCGGTGTAATGACCAGCCCCACGGTGTACGAAAAGAAGTAAAAGATAAGAAAAGCGTCTGCTCCGCTGCGGGGCAGGCGCTTTTTTGGTGAAGAGTGAAACGCAGGGGACGATGCTTGCATCGTCCCGCCAAAGAAATAACGTATTACTTAGCAAATTGCCCTGGCGATTTGCAGCAGCCGGTTGTATTTTGCGGTGCGTTCGCCCCGGCAGGGGGCACCGGTTTTGATCTGCCCGGCGTTCAGCCCCACGGCGAGATCCGCAATGGTGGTGTCTTCCGTTTCGCCGGAACGATGGGAGAGGATGGTGCCGTACCCGGCTTTTTTCGCTTCTTCCACCGCCAGCATGGTTTCTGTCAGGGTGCCGATCTGGTTCGGCTTGATGAGCACCGCGTTTGCCAGCCCCTGCTGCACGCCCCGGGCAATGCGCCGCGGGTCCGTTACAAAAAGGTCATCGCCCACCAGCTGCACCTGGCCGCCCAGCCGGCGGGTCAGTTCCTGCCAGCCCTCCGTATCTGTTTCGCCCAGGGGGTCTTCCAGGCTGCAAATGGGGTACTTGCCGCACAGGTCTTCCCACCGGGCGATCAGCCCGTCGGTGCTGTACTGCACGTTTCGTTTGGGCAGGGTGTAGCTGCCGTCCCGGTGCCATTCGCTGGCGGCGGCATCCAGGGCAATGCCCACCTCTGCGGTGGAAAAACCGGCGGTGGTGATGGCTTCGCACAGCAGCTCCAGGGCTTCTTCGTCGCTTTGCAGGCTGGGGGCAAAGCCGCCTTCATCGCCTACGCCGCAGGCAAGGCCCCGGTTTTGCAGCAGCCTGCCAAGGGTGTGGTAAATTTCACAGCTCACCCGCAGCGCTTCCGGAAAAGCATCGATCCCCCGGGGAACGATCATAAATTCCTGTACATCCACGTTGTTGGCGGCATGGGCGCCGCCGTTGAGGATATTCAGCATGGGCACCGGCAGGGTGCGGGCATTTTCGCCGCCAATGTACCGGTACAGCGGCACGTTTTTCTCCAGCGCCATGGCTTTGGCGCAGGCAACAGAGACCGCCAGCATGGCGTTGGCACCCAAAACAGATTTGTTTTCCGTTCCGTCCAGCGCCAACAGGGTGCGGTCAATGGTGCTCAGCTGCAGGTCGCTCAGTTTTTCCAGGGCGGGGGAGATGATCTTCTCGATGTTCTCCACCGCTTTGCGCACGCCTTTGCCGCCGTAGCGGGCTTCGTTGTCCCGCAGTTCCAGGGCTTCGAACTGCCCGGTGGAAGCCCCGCTGGGCACGGCTGCCGCAGCAGTAACGCCGGAAGAAAGCTGCACTTGGGCGCACACGGTGGGATTTCCCCGGGAGTCCAGCACTTCCAGCCCGTATATCTTCTGAATTCGCATAATGGATACCGCCTTTCGCCTTTTGCGGTTAGTTTTGGCTATGGGTGTGAAATTATGCTGAAATTCACAATAATTGTGTGGAAGCAGTTTCTAATTGTTTAGTTATGGGCAAATGTTCCAAAATATCCGGCACATTTTCGGCACTTTTCTTCCGGTAAGTCATTGCTTTTTCCGGGTGATTTCGGTATATTTACGGTGACGAACAAAACAGTGGCATTTGTATACTGTTTTGTATCTCGGCCGGTGCGGTGTGCCGCCCTGCCGAAAAACCCGAACGGCGCCTGCGGAGCGTTTCTGCCGCGCCGGGGGAACACGAAAAGGAGGGTTCTGCCGTGTTCCAATTGAAATTTATATGGAAGAACCTGGAAGGGTACAGGGCAAAGTACATCGTGGGTGTGCTGCTGGCGGCGTTCATGAGCGCCATCATTCTGGTCAGCCCGTATCTTTCTGAAATTCTGGTGGACGATGCCATCCGAGGAGACCATCCCGAGTGGCTGATCCCGATTTTGGCGGCGTTCAGCGTGTACGTTCTTATCCGTACCGGTGTGCGTTATGCCATGGTCGTCCTGCTGGACCAGGCTTCCCAGGGCATGATCGTGAAGATCCGCGAATCTGTCTTCCATAACCTGCAGCACCAGGAAATGCGGTTCTACGACCGCCACCGTTCCGGTGATATCATCACCCGTGTGACCGGTGATATGGAATATATCCGCCATGTGGTGGCGTATATTTCCCACGTTCTGGTGGAGTCCGTTGTGATGTTCCTGATCTCGCTGGTGTATCTCAGCACAGTGAACAGCACGCTGACGCTGACGCTGATGTGCGTGATGCCGTTCATTCTTATTTCTTCCATCCTGTATGGCAAGAATGTGCGGCCGCTGTACCGTCAGATCCGTGACAAACTTTCCGACATCAACACTGCGGCGCAGGAAAACATCGCCGGTAACCGTGTGGTGAAAGCCTTTGCACGCGAAGCTTTTGAAAAAGAAAAGTTCTTTGCCCGCAGCGATGATTTCCGCAAGGCCAATCTGAAGGCGGCCTACGCCTGGCAGAAGATCGTGCCCGTGATGGATTTCTTCGCCCAGTCCATGTCGCTGATCACCCTGCTGGTGGGCGGCGCGCTGGTCATTCGGGGCGAACTCACCCTGGGTCAGTTCACGGCGTTCAACAGCCTGACCTGGGCCCTGGCCGATCCCATGCGCAACATCAGCGGTATCCTCAACGACCTGCAGCGCTTCTTCGCTTCTGCCGATAAGGTCATCGAACTGTTCTACGCCCGCCCGCTGATTGCGGACCGCAGCGATGCACAGGACAAGACCGAGCGCCCGAAGGGCAAAGTTGAATTCAAGAACGTTACGTTCAAACACGGCAACACCACCGTGCTGGACGATGCTTCCTTTGTGATCGAACCCGGCCAGACGGTGGCCATTATGGGCCCCACCGGCTGTGGTAAGACCACCATCGCCAACCTCATCAGCCGCTTCTACGATGTGGATGCCGGTGAAGTGCTGGTGGACGATGTGCCTGTGACCATGTGGAAGCTCGCGCAGCTGCGCAGCTCTGTGGGCATTGCCACCCAGGATGTGTTCCTGTTCTCCGATTCCGTGGACGGCAACATTTCCTTTGGTAACCCGGAAATGAGCGAAGAGAAGGTCGTGTACTACGCCGATGCAGCCGATGCGGATGGGTTTATCCGCCGCATGGAGCAGGGCTACGAGACCATCGTTGGCGAACGCGGCGTGGGTCTTTCCGGCGGTCAGCGGCAGCGTATTGCTCTGGCACGCGCCCTGGCGGTGGAGCCGCCTGTGGTCATTCTGGACGACACCACCTCTGCCGTGGATATGGAAACGGAGAAGAAGATTCAGGAAAACCTGCGCAATCTGCCCTTCCCCTGCACCAAGATCATCATCGCCCAGCGTATCTCTTCTGTTAAAGATGCCGACCAGATCTTTATTCTGGAAAACGGCAAGATCGATATCGGCACGCACAAAACGCTTTCTGCCACCAACGCTTATTACCGCGATGTGTGCGAACTGCAGGATGTGCACGGTCTGCCGCCCTTTACCGGTCCTGTGACGAAAGGAGGCGAAGCATAATGGCAAGAAATAAGTACGACGTGGATGAAGAGCTGGAGGAAAAATACCGAAAAGGTAGTATGACCCGTGCCCTTCAGTACGCCAAGCCCTACGCCTGGAAGATGGTGCTGGTGCTGGTGATCTCCTGCTTTGCTTCGCTGCTCAGCTTGCTTAGCCCCACGCTGATCCAGCAGGCCATGGACATTGCCATGCCCAACAAAGATATGGCAATGCTCATCCGCCTTTCCGTAATTCTTACGGTGGCCATCATCACGTCCATTCTGTGCGGCGTTCTGCGCGGCATCATTATGGCCAACGTGGGCCAGTCCTTCATTTACGACCTGCGCTGCGATGTGTTCTCTCACCTGCAGCGTCTGCCCTTTGCCTATTACGATAGCCGTCCCCAGGGCAAGATCCTGGTGCGTGTGGTCAACTATGTGAACAACGTTTCCGATATGATGACCAACGGCATCATCAGCGCCATTATGGAATGCCTGAACCTGGTGTTCATTATGCTGTTCATGTTCATGATGCATTGGCAGTTGGCTTTCCTGGTGCTCACCGGCGTGCCGGTGCTGCTGGCGTTTGTGTATCTCATCAAGCCCCGCCAGCGCAAGACCCGTCTGATCAACAACAACAAGTCTTCCAACCTGACCGCCTACACCTGCGAAAGCATTGACGGCGTAAAGGTGAGCCAGATCTTCAACCGCCAGACGGTGAACGAAGGCATTTACAAAAAGCTGAGCCGCGCCGCCCAGAAGGCATTTTTGGACATGGCGTATATTTCCAACACCATGTGGCTGGCCAGTAACAACATTTCCCGTACCGTCACCAACCTGGTGTATGTGGCCGGTGTTTCCTGGTTTGCTCTTTCCGCCGAAATCGGCGTCATCATCGCCATGGCATCCTATGCCCAGCGTTTCTGGCAGCCTATCATCAACCTGGCCAATATTTACAACAACTTCCTCAACACCGTCTCTTATCTGGAACGTATTTTCCAGGTGCTGGATGAGCCGGTCTCTGTGGATGACATGCCCGGCGCCACCGATATCGTGGACATGCAGGGCAACATCGAGTTCAAGGATGTTTGCTTTGGCTACGAGCCCGGCCAGAAGGTTCTCAACAACATGAGCTTCGATGTGAAGCGAGGCGAATCCATCGCCCTGGTTGGCCCCACCGGTTCCGGTAAGTCCACCGTGGTCAACCTCATCAGCCGCTTCTACAATGTTACCGAAGGCAAGCTGCTGGTGGATGGCCGCGACATCAACGACATCACCCTGCACTCTCTGCGTTCGCAGATGGGCATTATGCTGCAGGATAGCTTCATCTTCTCCGGCACCATCGCCGATAACATTCGCTATGGCCGTTTGGATGCCACCCAGGCAGAAATTGAAGCCGCCTGTAAGGCTGTGCACGCCGATGGTTTCATCCGCGAGATGGAAAGCGGCTACGAGACCCAGGTGAACGAGCGCGGCGGCCGTCTTTCTCAGGGCCAGAAACAGCTCATCGCCTTTGCCCGTACCATGCTCTCCGACCCCGCGATCCTGATTCTGGACGAAGCTACGTCCTCCATCGACGCCAAAACGGAACACCTGCTGCAGCAGGGCATCAATGCATTGCTGCAGGGCCGTACTTCCTTCATCATTGCCCACCGTCTTTCCACCATCAAGAACTGCGACAAGATCATGTTCATCGATGGCGGCCAGATCGTGGAATGCGGCAAGCACGACGAGCTGATGGCACTGAAGGGCCGTTATTACGACCTGTGCATGGCCAATGCCCGCGACACCGCCGTGGAATGGATCGAAGAAGAATAACCCAACCTACCCCGCCGCCCGAAGAGACACACCGTCTTTTCGGGCGGTTTTGCGTTTTAAAAAACGGCACATACCACACCCGCCGCACCCTGTAGGGGCGGCCATTGGCCGCCCGCATAAATTAGCACGTACTTTATTTAGGGGCACCCTGTAGGGGACGATGCCAGGCACCCACTGCGTGGGGTGCGATCGTCCCGTTTCCTAAAAATTACACACCGGCAAGGGTTCTCTTAAGGGAGTCCCTCTCTTGCAGAGACTCCCCTCTTTTCTGCGCTGCAGAAAATTCACCCTTCCCCGAGCGCTTCCAAGGCAAGGGATTCCGTGTCCTGCGGGACACGGGTCAGGGCGCTGCCCTAACAACCCGCCACTTTTGAAAAAGTGGACAAAACTTTTGTGTTGCGCAGAAACTGCAAATTTTATAACTTTCCACTGTCCACTTTCAACTTTTTCTTCGGCTCTGTCCGCAGAAAAGTTTTACATTGTCAATTTCCTTCAGATAAGCTATAATATTTTCAGTCCATCCGAATGGGGGAGAAGATATGCAAAAGAAACAACTGACCGGCCTGCAGGCTGTGCCTGTATGCGCCGTAGTGCTTGCCGGGCGGGATGCCGACGGCACGCTGCATGGCCCGCTGGCTGCGGCCCGCCGTGCTTTTTTTGAGAAAAAACGAACCGTGCGCGCCGCGGGTACCGAAAATACCCTGGGTGTGGCGGTGAAATACAGTGGTAAAATCAGCCGTACCGGCCTACGCTGGAAAGAAAAATCACCCACCGGTGCCTATGGCCGCACCTTTACCTTGCGGGGAGAAGATGTTCTGCTGTATTACGATGCCCGGGGAAAACTGTCCCGCCGTCTTGTTTTCCGGGGGAGTATGTGGCTGCGCAGCGATTATTTTGAGCCGGAAGACAGCACGCTGGCGGTGGAAATGCTGGCCGCCGACCCGGAGCAGGAGGCTATGCTGCACTATACCCGCCGCCCCGGCGAAGAGACGTTTGAAAAAGAAGTGTTGCTGCCGGTGAACATGCCCGATGATGCTGCTCTGCAGAGCTATGTGAACTCCAAACTGGGGGAACCGCAGGTGCTGCTGTACGGTATGCAGGGAGATGTGATGTACTGTACGGCCGAAGAAAAGGCCCAAAGAGAAAAAATGTACGCCGCCGGGCTGCCTGCGGCAGTGCCGGAAGAAGAAACGCCGCTTTCTCTTTCTTTTTTGTGGAGCACCCTGATGGGTGAGCCTGCACCGACCACTATGCCGGCGGAGAGACCCGCTGCCGAAGATGTGTTCCCCGAAGAGGCGGAGACCGCCGTGGAGGAAGAGCCGGCAGAAGAGCCTGTTTCTGCAGAGGAGCCGGAAGAGCCGGCTGCGGAGGAAGAAGAACCCGCGGCAGAAAATGAGGAAACGGCAGCGGATCCCGAAGAGAAACCGGCGGAAGTTCCGGAAGAAGCCAAAGCAGAAGAAACTGCAGCGGAAGAAACGATGATGCCTGTGGAAGAACCCGCTCCGGTTGTGGAAGAAGTGCTTCCCGCCGAAGTGCCTGCCGCAGAAGAGACCATGCTGACCACCCCGGCGGAAGCAGACCTGTCCTTTGCCCGACAGGGCAAAGTGTACCGCTATGTGGGCAGCCTGCAGAACGGAAAGCGCCACGGCCGCGGCCGTACCGAGCAGGAAAACGGCCTGACCGCCTACGACGGCGAGTATACCGACGATAAAAAAGAGGGCTTTGGCTCTTTGTATTACAAAAACGGCGGGCTGTGCTACGCCGGCAACTGGAAAAACAACTGCCGCCACGGCCTGGGCGTGTCCTTCCGCCGGGAGGATAATTCTCTGCATGTGGGCAAGTGGCAGGATGGCACCCGCGTGGGCATGGATTTCCTCTTTGATAAAGACGGGCGTCTGTGCGTGATTCGCGACAGCGGCGATGGGGAAGAGAAGACGGTGTTCTGCATCGATAACTCCGGTACGGTGATCACCGGTTTGCCGGATGCCCCGGGCAACGGCCGCGGCAGCGAATTTGATGACGACGGCAACATGGTTTACACCGGTATGCATAAAAACGGTCTGCGCCACGGAGAGGGAACTTCCTTCCGTCCGGACGGACAGATCGAATTCACCGGCCGGTGGGAAGAGGGCGTGTTTGTGGAAGGCATTGCCTTTGGCCCCAATGGCGCCGGGAAGTATAAGGCGATCCTTTAAAATGTAATGCGTAAAAAGGCAGCAGCTGTTTTGCTGCCGCCTTTTCTCCTTAGTGCATCATAGAAACAACGTCGTTCCACATGGTGGAAATGCCGCTGCCCACCTGCTTGGCATCTTTCATCAGCTTTTTGCGCGGGTTGGCTTTGTTGTGGTGGCGGGCAGCGCCCACCATGGCGGCGGCCGCCGCACCGGCTACGCCCACGGCTGCACCAATGCCGATCATTCTGGCTGTTTTTTCTGCTTTTTTGCTCATAAGGCAGATCCTCCTCAAAAATAGTGCGAGCTGAATGCACCGCATAATGTTCGCCATACTAATTTCCCCCGTTTTCTGCTGGTTTTGCGTGGAAAATATTGCCGCGCAAAAGATGAAAATAAACTGCACATAAGCGACGTTTTTGATTTTGTGAAAGGACTGAACGTATGTCTGAACTCAATATTGTGCTGGTGGAACCGGAAATTCCCCAGAACACCGGCAATATTGCCCGCACCTGTGCCGTTACCGGCGCCCGGCTGCACCTGGTGGGCCCCATGGGCTTTAAGGTGGATGATAAAAAGCTGCGCCACGCCGGTCTGGATTACTGGCATTTCCTTGATATTACCTACTACGACAGTTTGGAAGATTTCTTTGCAAAAAATACAGGAAATTTCTTCTTTTTCTCTACAAAAGCGCCCCGCCGCCACACCGATGTGGCCTACCCGGACGGCAGTTACCTGTTTTTCGGTAAAGAATCAGCCGGTTTGCCGGAAAAACTGCTGTTTGAGCACCCGGACAGCTGTGTGCGCATTCCTATGATCGATGAGGCCCGCAGCCTGAATCTTTCCAACAGCGTGGCCATTGGCGTGTACGAGGCCCTGCGCCAGTGGGATTTCCCTGCGCTTTCCTGCAAGGGCGAATTGCGGGACTACAAATGGGAAAGCCGCAACGACATGTGAGGGTGAAATGAACAAATTTGTTGTACAGCCGCTGAAGGGGCTGGAATGGAACGGCCGCTTGCTGCCGTTTGGTGCTTCCCGAGATGAAGCTATGGCGCTTTTGGGAACGGCAGAGGTCGTGCGCGGTTCGTATTATTATTTTAACAGCGAATTGCGGATTGATTTCGATGCAGACGGTAAAGCGGAGTTCATGGAATTTCTTGGCGGGCCGGATGGAATGCTTCGCCCGGAATTGTACGGCGCAAATGTGTTTGAAAGCGATGCGGAAGAACTGTCGGCTTTGCTGAAGGCAAAAAACGGCGGCGAAATCATCGATGCCGAGAACGGCTATTCGTATGCGTTTCCTGCCATCTCCGTCGGTGTGTATCGAGAGAGCACCCCGGCAGACATTGCCGATATGGAAGGCATGGTGCCGGCAGAGGAATTTGAATTTGAAAAGCGCAGGGCATTTCGCTGGGCAACGCTTGGGTTTGGCAGAGCGGGATATTATACGCCGTAAAACGGCGGGTTTTCCTGTCTTTGTCTACGCGGGTACACTTTTGTTATTGCAAAATGAAATGCACAGCCCGCGCCTGCGGCGAAAATTTGAGCAGAATGCCACAATTGCAATTTTTGCCGCCAAACTATTGAAAAAAACAACCGAATGTTATAAAATAGTCAATGAATGCGGATGCTTTTTCCGCATGGTTTTATTAAGTCAGTCGTACCCAAAATATAAAAGGAGTGTATCAGAAATGAATTATCTGAACAAGAAGACTGTCGAAGATATCGAAGTTACCGGTAAGAAAGTTCTTGTCCGCTGCGACTTCAACGTGCCGTTCGATTCCGAAGGCAACATCTCCGACCCCAAGCGTATCGTCGAAGCTCTGAAGACCATCAAATATCTGAAAGATCAGGGCGCTAAGGTTATCCTGTGCTCCCACCTGGGCCGTCCGAAGGGCGAGTTCAACATGAAGTATTCTCTGGCTCCCGTGGCCGCCTACCTCACCGAGGCTCTGGGCCAGGAAGTCAAGATCGCTGCCGACGTTGTTGGCGAAAGCGCCCAGGCTATGGCCGCTGCTCTGAACAACGGCGATGTTATGCTGATCGAAAACACCCGCTTCCACAAGGAAGAGGAAAAGAACGATCCCGAATTCTCCAAGAAGCTGGCTGCTCTGGCTGAGATCTATGTCAACGATGCTTTCGGTGCTGCTCACCGTGCCCATGCTTCCACCGCCGGCGTGGCCGATTACCTGCCCGCTGTCTGCGGCTACCTGATCCAGAAGGAAATCTCTGTGATGGGCGGCGCCCTCACCACCCCCAAGCGTCCCTTCGTGGCCATCCTGGGCGGTGCCAAGGTTTCCGATAAGATCGGCGTGATCACCAACCTGATCGACAAGTGCGACACCCTCATCATCGGTGGCGCTATGGCTTACACCTTCGCTGCTGCTCAGGGCCGTGCTATCGGCGCCAGCAAGTGCGAAGAAGACAAGATCGAGCTGGCTAAGGAAATCCTGGCCAAGGCCGAAGCCAAGGGCATCAACTTCCTGCTGCCTGCCGACAATATGTGTGCCGATGCTTTCGCCGAAGACGCCAACACCAAGGTGTGCGAGTGCTGCATCGACGACGGCTGGATGGGCCTGGACATCGGTCCCAAGACCATGGCCAAGTTTGCCGAAGCCGTGAAGAGCGCCGGTACTGTTGTTTGGAACGGCCCCATGGGCGTGTTCGAAATGGCTCCCTTTGCTAAGGGCACCATCGCTGTGGCTCAGGCCATTGCCGAAAGCGACGCTATCTCCATCATCGGCGGCGGCGACTCTGCTGCAGCTGTGGAGACCCTCGGTTTCGCCGACAAGATGACTCACATCTCCACCGGCGGCGGCGCTTCTCTGGAATTCCTGGAAGGCCGTGTGCTCCCGGGCATCGCCTGCCTCAACGAGAAATAATTTTCGTACAATGGAAGCGGGAGAGTCTCTCTCCCGCTTTTTTCTCTGAAAAGAATACAACGTTTCTTATATAAGAAAGGACCTGCAACAGCATGAACAAGAACCTGAGAAAAGCCGTTATCGCCGGCAACTGGAAAATGAACAAGACCCCCGCCGAAGCCAAGGTGCTGCTGGAAGGCATTCTGCCCCTGGTGAAGGATGCCGGCTGCGACGTGGTTGCCTGCGTGCCCTATGTGGACCTGCAGACTGCTCTGGAAGTGACCAAGGGCACCAACGTGAAGATCGGTGCTGAAAACTGCCACTGGGAGAAGAGCGGTGCCTACACCGGCGAAATCTCCGCCGAAATGCTCACTGCCATGGGTGTGGAATATGTTATTATTGGCCACAGTGAGCGCCGTACTTATTTTGGCGAAACCGATGTGACCGTGCAGAAGCGTGTGCGTGCCGCTCTGGATGCCGGCATGACCGTGATTCTGTGCGTGGGCGAATACCTGGAGCAGCGTGAACAGGGCATCACCGCCGAGCTGGTGGCTCTGCAGACCAAGATCGCTCTGGGCGGCGTTTCCAAGGAAGAACTCTCCCGCGTGATCATCGCTTACGAACCCGTGTGGGCCATCGGCACCGGCCGTACCGCCACCGCCGAGCAGGCCAACGAAGTTTGCGCCGAGATCCGCGCCGTGCTGGCCGGTCTGTACGGTGAAGAAGCTGCCAACGCCACCACCATTCAGTACGGTGGTTCCATGAACGCCAAGAACGCTGCCGAGCTGGTTGCCCAGCCCGACGTGGACGGCGGCCTCATCGGCGGCGCTTCTCTGAAGCCCGAAGACTTTGCTGCTATCGTTGCTGCTGCTACCAACGGCTGATTAACGCCAAAAACCGGGAATACGTAAAAGCTTTGTCCACAAGCGCAGGAGCGGTCGAACGTGCAGCGTTCTCCCTGTCAAGCTTGCGCGAGTGCAAACTCGAAGCATAATCCGCGCAGCGGATTCATGCGACCCTCAGCCGGGGGTTCCGAACGTAAGCCTGGTTATGATTTATTGAAATAATTTCCGGATTCTACCGGGAACCCCTCCGCGTGTGGGTTCCCAAACCAAACTGCATCGTACACAAGATTCGTTTTCCCCTCCTGCCCTTTTGGGAGCATAAGGAATTCCGACCGTTGCGACGGTCGGGTCAGGGCGCCGCCCCGACACCCTGCGGCCTTTGAAAAGGCCGGCGAAACTTTTACGTTACGCAGTTTCTATAATTTTTTTGAAAGGACGAACCGAACATGAAAAAACCTCTGGTTCTTATGATCCTCGACGGCTTTGGCATTGCCGGTGACGAGGGCAACGCCATTAAGGCCGCTGCTACCCCCAACCTGGATGCCATCATTGCCAACAACCCCGTGACCCCCATTGGCGCTTCCGGTATGGACGTTGGTCTGCCGGACGGCCAGATGGGCAACAGCGAAGTGGGCCACACCAACATCGGTGCCGGCCGCATCGTGTACCAGGAACTCACCCGCATCACCAAGTCCATTCAGGACGGCGATTTCGATAACAACGAGACTTTCCTGGCTGCCATTGAAAATGTGAAGAAGAACGGCACCGCCCTGCATCTCATCGGTCTGCTTTCCAACGGCGGCGTGCACAGCCACAACACCCACCTGTATGCCCTGCTGGCCCTGGCCAAAAAGCACGGCGTGGAAAAGGTGTTTGTGCATGGCCTGCTGGACGGCCGCGACGTGCCCCCCAGCAGCGGTCAGTCCTTCGTGGAAGAACTGATGGACAAGATGGCCGAGATCGGCGTGGGCAAAATTGCCACCGTGATGGGCCGTTACTATGCCATGGACCGTGACAACCGCTGGGAGCGCGTGGGCAAAGCCTATGCCGCCATGGTGTACGGCGAAGGCGAAAAGGCCGACTGCCCCGTGTGTGCTGTTGCCAATTCCTACAAGAACGGCGTGACCGATGAATTTGTGGTGCCCACCGTTGTGGAAGGTGCCCAGCCCATCGGCGCCAACGATTCCGTTGTGTTCTTCAACTTCCGCCCCGACCGTGCCCGTGAAATCACCCGCACCTTCGTGGATCCGGCTTTCGATGGTTTCGAACGCAAGAACGGTTTCTTCCCCCTGTACTATGTATGCATGACCCAGTACGACAAGACTATGCCCAACGTGGAAGTGGCCTTCAAGCCCCAGTCTCTCAAGAACACCCTGGGCGAGTATATCTCTGAAAAGGGCCTGACCCAGCTGCGTATTGCCGAGACCGAAAAGTACGCCCATGTCACCTTCTTCTTCAACGGCGGCGTGGAAAAGCAGTACGAAGGCGAAGACCGCATCCTGGTCAATTCCCCCAAGGTTGCCACCTACGACCTGCAGCCCGAAATGAGCGCCTATGAAGTCACCGATAAGATGGTGGAAGCTGTGAAGAGCGGTAAGTACGACGTGATGATCCTCAACTTTGCCAACTGCGACATGGTGGGTCACACCGGTGTGTTCGATGCCGCCAAGGCCGCTGTGGAAGCTGTGGATACCTGCGTGGGCCGCGTGGCCGAAGCTGTGAAGGAAATGGGCGGCTGCATTCTGCTCACTGCCGACCACGGCAACGCCGACAAGATGTTCGAGGCCGACGGTTCTCCCTTCACCGCCCACACCACCAACCTGGTGCCTTTCTGCGTGATCGGCTACCCCTGCGAACTGCGCAAGGGCGGCAAGCTGGCGGATATCGCTCCCACCATGCTGAAGATCCTGGGCCTGCCCCAGCCTGCTGAAATGGACGGCGAATCCATCATTCTCTGATTCAACTGAATCCAAGCCCTGTTCACCTGCGGGTGGGCAGGGCTTTTTTGTGTGCAAAATGCCATTTAATACTATGTAACGTAACACATATGCAATGCGGTATATTGTACGTATGTTGTATAGAAAAGTATTGCTATACAAATACAAGTGAAAAAATGGGAAATTTTGTCTTTCCATAAGAGAAAATATACATTATTTTCCATCATACAAAGACAAATGTGCGTGTAAACGGGATTTTTGGGATAATTCTAT